>NZ_VMML01000026.1:0-37912 GCF_013277175.1 Streptococcus sp. 3167
TAAACTTCTGATGGATGGTATGAGCGATAATAGAAGCTGAGCCAAGGCTATGCGCCAAAGGGGCTCTAGGGATAGGAGCTTTCACGATTTTATCACTCGGATTTTTCTCACTGCATGCTTGGCACTTATAAGAGTGTTGGATATGATCTATGCGTTTTAATTGCGCAGGAATAAAGACCAATTCTTGTCCTTGAAGGGTTGCTCCAATCTCTTTTAGATCTCCCTGACAGTCAGGGCAAATACAGTCCTCTAAGCGATGATGAACTTCTTCTGAATCGAATTGGGCAAGAAGAGCTTGACGTTTCCCTTTAGCTTTCTTACGTTTATAGGTGATTTCTTCTCTTTCAACTGGGAACATCTCCATCTTCATCAGATGAAACTTCCTCCTCAAAAAGGCTGACTTGTCCAGATGGACAAACACTTTTCTCAGAGGATTTTCCATAGAGCTTTTGCGTTAGATAAGCCACTTGTTCACGCAGAAGGGTAAGTTCATTGGTGAGACTATCAATTGTAGCACTCTGTTGTTGAATGATTTTTAATAAGTCTTTCATCGTCTTCCCCTCCTTGTTTTCTAACTTTATTATACTAAAAAGAAAGTCCTCATTTCAATAGAAATCACGACTTTCTGATGAATTTATTTTTGGAGTGATAGAAAAGCCTTTCATCAGCCAGTCTACTTGTTCAGGTGTGAGAGCTTTGACATCCTTTTCTGTACTTGGCCAAGTCAACTTACCGTTCTCAAAGCGTTTATATAGTAGCCAACGTTTATATAGTAGCCAAAATCCTTGACCATCCCAGTAAAGAGCTTTAAAGCGGTCTTTACGTCCACCACAAAAGAGAAAAACTTGACCTGAGAAAGGATCTAATTCAAAGTGGGTTTTAACCAGATAAGCCAGTGAATCGATGCCTTGTCTCATATCAGTCTTCCCACACACGAGATAGACCTGCCCTAGGCTAGATAGATGAATTGTCATAGAGCAACACTTTATCCAAAAGCTCTTCTATCATTTCGAGATTGAGAGATTGAAAAAAACTTACTTCAAGCTTGCCAATACGAACTTTAAGCAGAATATCATTTCTCTTTTTAGAATCAACAGGAACAATAGGTTGTGGCATTCAAATATCCTCCAATAGTTTTACTTTACGAATAGTATACAGGAGGAACTCCATGAATGATAGATACCTTGTTATGACGCGCTTACTACTAGTCCAGACTCAGTTCATTATAGTGTCTGATTTCTCCGAGACTGACTCCCTTTCCTGAAATGCAAAAATCTCCTAGCAGGCTTTCCTGCTAGGAGATTTTCTTATGAGAGGTACTTGTTTCAACTTTGAAAATCGGATTTATCATCTGATGTTTATCAAACAATCTACCAATTAAGCTTCTTCGTCTTCTTTACGACGACGTCCTGCAAGACCAAGACCAAGTAAGGCACTTGCGGCAGCTGCTACCATAGCTACAGTAGAATCTGCTGTACCTGTATTTGGCAATTCTTTAGATGCTTTAGGCGCATTTGCTTGTGCTGATGCTTCTCGTTTAGCGTTACCCTCAATGGCTTGAATCTTAGCTGCGGCTGCCTTGTCAATTTCTGACTTAGCTTGTTCTTTACCAACTTCCGCAACATCTGAAATAGCTTTCTTACCGGCTGCTTCTTTTTCGTCTACAGCTGTTTGGTCTGCGGCTTGTTCAATTTCTGACTTAGCTGCTTCTGCGGCAGTTCTAACCGCTTCTTTAGCTTTCGCTTTGTCTGCTTCTGAAAGTTTAGCGTTACCCTCAATCGCTTGAATCTTAGCTGCGGCTGCCTTGTCAATTTCTGACTTAGCTTGTTCTTTACCAACTTCCGCAACATCTGAAATAGCTTTCTTACCGGCTGCTTCTTTTTCGTCTACAGCTGTTTGGTCTGCGGCTTGTTCAATTTCTGACTTAGCTGCTTCTGCGGCTTCTTTAACTGCCAACTTAGCTTTCGCTTTGTCTGCTTCTGAAAGTTTAGCGTTACCCTCAATCGCTTGAATCTTAGCTGCGGCTGCCTTGTCAATTTCATCTGTAGCATTAGACTTAATAGATGCTTCCTGACTCGAATTAGCTAATTCCTGTCTTTTTTCCAATAAAGTTTGTAAAATAGTTTGATACTCAGTGGTACTCTTTGTATCTTGTTGCAGTAGTTGATTTGCTTCCACTAATGCTTCTTCATATCGTCTTTGTGATTCTGGAGTTTTAAAATTCTTATCTTTTTCTTCACTTTCTTTCAATTTCGTATATATTTTTTGTAAAAGGCTCTTTGCAACCCCTCCAATATTTTGTGTCACATGGAAATCACGACCAGAAATAGGTAGAGCATAGTGGCGATGACTCGATTGATATCCCATCCCCAAATGATCATTGTCAGCAGAACTTATTTTCACAGTATAGTCTGTTACACCTGCTGGTAATTCAATCTCTCTACTAGTAAATCTACCTGCCATTCCATTTGGGGTATAGCCTGCTTGCGCCATTTGATTCTCAAGACCTTGCTTGTCTAAGGTACCCGTCCAAGGTTTTTCTATGAATTCCCTCGTGACACGGCTACCATCTGAAGCCTTAAGTACTATCATATCCTTATTACTTGTATTATTTTGTGGATCAAAAGCTACATCATACACTGGTTTTGTAGATGATTCCGAAATGAAAACTTGTACCCTATACTTCGCCTTTGTTCCATCAATGTCGCCAGAATATCCTGTCTTAAATGTTATTTTAACTTTTGAACCACTGTCTGGTGAATATGCTTTAAAGGTCTTTTGAATACCATTATAGCCTTTAAGACCATATGATAATGTTGGTCCTAAACCACTGTTCTGGTAAGCTTTACCGTTGAAGGTTTGCTCATTTTCACTTGCTTTCGTTCTGACTTCCGATAAGAACAGCATATAATCTGCATCTCTATCGATTGCTTGCTCTCTGAGATAGGTATAAGATTTTCCGGTCTTAAAATTTCTAACCGTATTTATCGTTTCAAGAGGAAACACACCGTTATCTGTTTTTCTTGCAATAGCAAACTTACCATTTCCTTCTGAATCTGTTATAGCAGTCCAACCACCAAATTCATTTATATTCTGGACATCTCCTTTTTCAACACCTGTAGCCGCTCCGAGAGAATCCAATTCCTCGGAAACTTTCTTGTTATTTTCAACTGTATCATCCAAAGCACGAAGTTTTCTAGCAAGCTCTTCTACACTATCATCATCACTTGCGCCTTCAAATACTTGATTTGCATCTGAATCGGCATCAGCTGCAGTCGCTGGTGGGGCAGGGTCTGCATCACGTCTTTTACGTACTTTTGGCTTGCTGCTTGCTTCTTCTGATCTTGTACCTTCACCTTCAGATTTTGGAGAGCTAGAGTCCCCACTCACAGAGTCTTCATCCGATTGAGTCTTTGTTGTAGTTTCGCTTCTTTCAGATGAGTTGGCTTCTTCCTCTTTGGTCTCTGGATGACTCTCTTGCTTGCCTTCATCCCCTGCTTCAGTATTGGTTGCAGATCCTTGTTCCTTTGCAGCAGGAGCAGCGTAGGTTGGCTGCTGATTCTCTGATTTTTTCTCTGTTTCCGAATCCTTATCAGCTGTCACCTCCTCATTTGACTGTACGGCCTGTGCTTCCTCAGCAGATACCGCTCCACTTCCCATAAAGAGATACAGCGCCGCCACGGCTATCGAGGCCGCTCCAAAACTAACCTTACGAATCGAAAACCGCAAGCGCTTTTCTCTATCTTCATTACCTTTATAAAACATATATCATTTTGCTCCTTTTCCGATAATTATCGGTTAATATATAATGGAAGGGCAAATAAAAAGCCCCCCCCCCTAAAATATTTGAGCATACTTTAGGTAGGTTCAACTCATTATACTCTCTTTCTTTTTATAAATCAAACATTATGAACTAAGCTTGATATCATGTATCTTATCGTGGAAATATTGACTTCATTTTCTCCTACGATTGGTTCTTTATCCAGACTCAACATATCCACGGTAAAGCGACGTTGACGTGGTTTGAAGAGATTTTTGAAGAGTATTAAACCCCAAATTATTCATATCTCACACTAACCAAACAATTCAAAAATCACCAGAAGAGCCGTTAAAATACTGCCCTTCTGGTGATTTTCATTGATAGCTGAGTCTTGAAGAAGCTAGAGTTTCAAATTGCACTACTATCATACAAAACTCTTTGGTCCTATTTATTTTTATCACAATTTTGATTTATAGTTCTCCGAATACCTTTTAAATGTGAAAGCATTTCATTGGAACTTTGAAAAATACATACACTGTTTTTATTCGTATGTTAACTTGATAGAATCTTTGTCTTCAAGCATTTTTTTAATGTTAACGACAGGCAATATGAAGTTGGGGAACTCATTACCCCGAGTAATCATATCAGATACGATAGGCCGAATATAGGACCAAAGAATTGCTAAACCATTCTCTTTAAGAAAAGTTTCAAAATCAATATCAAATTCTGTCTCGTCATATATAAATGAAAATTCTCCAACAATATCTACAATAAGCTCAAAAGCAGAATCATCTGAATCTATATTTCCTTGCTTTGTTATCAAGTTAACATAAGCAAGATTTTCAGATTTTCTTATTAAAATCTGTGCAGACAATTCAGGATGTAAATTAATAGTACTATTTGTTTGGTCAAAACTAGGATTTCTTCGGTATGATACTTCATTTAAAAAATAATCTTTAAATTGTAAAGAGGACATTAAGCTGCCACCTCACTATTTTCTTTTGTTGTAATTAAGTTTTCAGAATCTATTGGTAAATATGAAAAACATGACTTCTTGTTTTTTATATTATATTTAGGCATTGCATTTACTTTAGTTATAGAATTCAAATCATAAAACTCTTTTTGATTATTTAATTGAGAAGTAAAATGGATTTCATCTTTATATTTTTTAAGACTTCCTGATATATTCAAATCATAATCAAATTCATTGTTTACTGAATAAATTTTGTTGGCCTTAATATTTTCAACTAATTCTTGGAACATTGGAGAATCCATCAAAGAAAATTCTTCAGTTCCTAAAAAGTTTGACAATAAACTCATAAAAGCCTCCTTATTTATAAAATGTTTATAATACAATTTAAATCACGGATACAAATTTCCTCTCCATTCTTTCCGTCAATTACTGGTAAAGATGGAATAGCAGTATATGTTTTGGACTGCACTGCTTCATAATTCTTCCCATGCTGAGACGCTAAATCAAGCAACAGTTCAATAATTAATCCTTGATTTTGGTTAAGAAGAGTAGCTCTATTTTTGGCTCCGCTATCTGCAATATCTGTAATCTCACGTTCAATTTGAATAGATGCCGCTTGTCGATATTCCTCTAATAAGCTTTGGTTTGCTGGGTCATCTAAAATAAAAATCTTATCTATAGATTTTAGGGTGATTTCAGCATGAATTAACTCAGGCCTAACCCCAGGTTTGCTTAGTTCAAATGACTTATACTTTGCGACATAAGCAGAAGCAATCGTTTTACCAGTATCTTTGTCAAAAGGTAGAAAAAAGTAAATACCATTACCCAAGTCGTTCGGATGTCTCTGTTTATGAATACCAGGTTTATATTTCTCATAAGAAAACCCAGCAGATAGAATCTTTTCTTTTATTTTATTGGTGGTGCCGTGCCACCCACTATATTGTAGCATAGAACCTCCTGATGAAGCTACTAGCTTAATTATACTGTTAAAGCTTAGATAATTCAACTATTACGGGATTTTTTGAAAACATTCTAGCGATTTCCAGAACGTAACTGAGCATTAAGACAATAACTACCTCACCTTATCATGCCGAAATTATCGGATTTTATCAGAATTAAAACCCCATAAAATCGGGATTTTTTGAAGAATAGAGTGAATTGGAACTAGAACAGTACACTGCGACTACTAAAACATTGCTAGAAATTAATTTGACTTTCCTAATCAATTTGTTCAAATCTTATTTCAATCTACTATAAAAAAACACAAGCCTAAGCCTGCGGAAACATTATCTATTCTAAATAGTCTTTTTCTGTTATGACTCTTAATCTAGTAGAATAATTCTGGAATGTTGAGAATTTAAAGCGTTTAGGATCTTCAAGTTTGTTTCTATCGTTCATTTCTAAAGCACGGTTATAGTCTATAATAGCTTTTACCAACTTATTAATTATAGCTCTATCATTGTCCATTACTTTATAATAATCTTCGATTTTTCGAAGTCGAAAAGTAGTATTTAGCAAATAACTTTTATCTTCTAAAATCAAGGTTTTACCAATATCTAATCCTTCAACATATCCTTCTTTTGCCGAATTTCGAAGCTTATACTTCAACTGATACTTTTTAGGAATGTAACTTCTAAATGGAATCAAGAAAGTTAGCCCCTGTATTTTGACAAGAGTTACCGCAAATCCCCTTCCTTTATTCATTACTTCCTTCGTCTTAAAGTCATAGTCCATCGCTTGAATAAGGTCGTAATCCTTGCACATTTTTAAATCAATTTGACCTAATTTTAACTTTTTGCTTTTCATTTCTATTCCCTAGATAAAAAGCTCACTAAAAAGTGAGCAACATTTCCAATGAGATACTTCTGTTGACGAGCGCGTCTCTCCGCCCCCTCATTGCCTCACGAAAAGGCTAGACGAATCGAAAAGAGGTGAGTTTTCCTGTTTTCAATTCTACTTATTCTTACACATTTTTTTAATTTTGTCAAACAAAAAAAACGCAAGCCTAAGCCTGCGGTGAGTGTAATCTATTTTGAAATTTTTAAATAAAAAAGAGCATTTAAGCCCCTCCCTTGAAATAACGGACCCTTGGCTGGTCGGTGTACCCAGCATCTCAGATACCTTTTTGCAAGGTGTGGCAGGAACCTTTCTGCCCTCAAATGTCTTTCGTTAATGTTATTCTAGCACTATCTAATTTTTTGTCAAGTTTTCTCAATCTACCAGACTGAATACGTATTAGCTACACCCTCAACAAATTTATACTCTTCGAAAATCTCTTCAAACCTCCTCAGCTTCCATCTGAAACCTCAAAACAGTGTTTTGAGCAACCTACAGCTAGCTTCCTAGTTTGCTCTTTGATTTTCATTGAGTATTAAAAAACTCTCTTATCTGAAACCATCACAAAAAAACAATTGAAATACTAAGCCTACACAGACTGATTCCAATTGTTTTTTAGATTGTTTAACAATCAATTTTACCATTCTTCATAGTCAAAACCATCATAATCTGGATATTGTTCTGGCGGCGTTCCAACCGAACGTACGAGATAAGCTTCTTCGTCTTCCGCCTCGATTTCTCTCAGCACTTGGCATTCAAAACGCCATTCATCACCGAAGTCGAAAATAAACTTAAATTTTTGTTTGACACTTAGGGTATCCAGATAGACATTTTCTGTGTAACGTTCTTCAACATCGTCACTAACAAAGCTAAGAAAGTAAGAATCTGCATGACTCCACGCAACATTATCCATGAAAAATGCATGAGCATGATTATTTGCAAAATCAAAACTCCATAAAATCACATCTGCTAGTTCTACTAACGTTTTTGTTTTTGGAATTTGTATATGTCGGTAGCAACCTTTTTAAAATTTGACGAAAATGACCCAGGCTTCTACAGATGCTGGCTTTTCAGCTTCTATTTCTTGTTTTACTAATTTTAAGTGTACCACAATACCTCCAATTGCTCATCGATAGAATTGCTCTTAGGAAACATTCCCTTTCTGCTATTTTATTATAAGTTTGTCTAACTGTGGCATTTGAAACTAGATAATTCTTCTGTTTCACGCGAAACACCCTGCGCCAAGCAAGGTGTTCTTGTTTTTAAGTTGTATAAATGGTCGAAGCTGTCGCAATGGTATGCCACTGGTTGGCTGTTGTGGCTGCGAAATCCTTGTCTGCGTAGAAGTCGTTAAATGGCAGAATTTCTACTTCCAGCTCATCGATGCGGTCAAGCTGACCAGCCAGATAAGCCTCGATACGGCTTTCTGCTCGTTTGATGCGTTGCAAGAGTCCGCCCATACGGATGTCAACTGTATCCAAGCCAAAGACCTTGTTTTCTTTCAGCCATTGATGGCTAAAGAGGGCATGGAAGTGCTCTATTTGGCTTCTGAGTTCTGGTAATTCTTGTCTGGCGATTTCTTGCAGACTTTCTTTATCATCCGCTTGATAGGCCTGACGAATGCGCCGTCCCACATCCACTTTGCTACTTAAAATGGCATTCAACTGGGCCTGAGTTTCAAAGAGGTAGGCATAGTTTCCAGCTTTTTCTTTAATGTTAGCAAGCATCTCAGCAGCCTGAGCGAAGTGCGGTTTGTCCTGTTCAGGTGTCATGTGCTGGTCAAGGAGCGGACAGAGAATATCCTGATAAAAGACATAGCGGTTAGGATTGATGCCACTAAGATTGCCTGGTAGGTCTGGTAAGAGGTTGGCAAGGTCAATCTGCATAAAATCTTCAACCGATAGGCCAGTATTGGTCTTGAAGTGAGCAGACAAACGGTCTAGGTCATTGCGATAGCTGAGTTCTGCCCAGATTTGCAAGCTTGGGAGAATAGAAAACTGAGCTGTTTCCCCACCATTGTCCCCCCAACCCGTCACGATGACTTCTTTGATGTCATTGACACGACAGGCTTTATTGGCTTCAATAGCGATGAGGCGGCTGAAATGGTTGTGAGGTGTGAAACCAATCCACTTCCAAGCTCCCCCTGCAAAGGCAAGGTCATGGCTAATCTTGTGATGGTTGCGGAAATTACGGTTGTATTTTTCCTCGCTATCCTGGTAATAATCCCAGTAAACCAAGGTCACACGGTCTTTGAGACGGTCTAGGTAGACACGAGTGTCTTCTGGAATTTCCACATCACGGTCGTACTGGCCATCTGCTGACATGAGTTTAAAGAACATATCACTCCACATCTGGCAGTGGAAACCATATTTATCAGCAATATCCAGCACGCGCTCCAAGTGTTGGCACATGAGGAGACTACGATCCACAACACTGTTCAATATCAAGTAACGTCCCAAGCCAACCAAGTGGGCTTCGTCCATCCCGATATTGACCTTGCGAGTTTGTAGTTTAGACAGGGTGGCAAACATACCATCAATCAGGTCATAAACCTTTTCTTCGCCAATGAGGAGAATGTCCTCTACATCACGGAGTTCCTGCACTTCCTTGACACCCCATTTGACAAAGGCTGACAAGTGGGCCAAGGTCTGAATGCAAGGCACAAAGGTCATGTCAAACTGCTGGGCATAGGCTTCGATTTCCTGCAACTCCTCTGCTGAATAAGCTCCACGGAAATAGCCAAAGTAAGGCTGTCCTTCAATCTGGTAAGTGTCTTCCATGTAAAGCTCAAAGGTTGAGTAGCCCATGAGAGCCAAGACCTCAATCATCTGCTTGGCAGAAGCGACATTCAGCACCGCATTTCGAGAACAGTCAACCATGTAAGCCAAATCTTCATAAGCTGCTTGTTCCTCAATCTCTACCTTGTCACCTTCTGCTAGAACTGTTGCCAACAAGGACAAGGCACGATAAAGTTGGTGGGGTTTGCGATAGGTTAGTTGATAGTGTCCACCCTCACCCTTGATAGAGATAGAGGCTTGATCAGACTGAGCGATAGCTACCTCTATATCTGGTAGCGAAATGTGCTTTTGAAGCAACTCTATAGCTTGATGTTGTTTACTGCTAATTCCTGTAAATCTTACCATTGGTTTTCCTCCTGTAACCAGTTGACAAGGGCACCGTAGAGATTGGCATCTGCATGATAGGTGCAGGCCTGGATAAGAGGTGCGACCGTGTATTCTTCGTAGGCATCGACAAAGTTATCAACAGCCTTCTTGACACCTTGGATAAAATCTGGATTTTGACTGATAGAGCCTCCCAGACTGATGACATCTGGGTCGATCAGATATTGGATATTGAGCAAGCCTTGCGCCAGATTACGGTTCATGCACTCGATAGCTTCTTGACAAAGGGCATTCCCAGCTGCAGCTTCTTGGTAAATCTTGCGGCCGTCCCAGTCAGTCTGACCAGATTTTTCAATCACGTAGCGTACCATATTCCCAGTTGATGCTAGTTGCGACCAGTTGTTGAGCTTTTCAGCAGGGGCAAGGGTTGTCATGTAGCCAAATTCTCCACCCAGACCGTGGCGACCTCGATGAAGTCTACCATTGATAATCATGGCTCCGCCAATCCCTGTCCCAATCACGACACAGGCTGCATTTTCAAGCTCTGGATGAGCTAGTAGTTCACTGACTCCAACGCAGTTGGCATCATTTTCTAAATGGACAGGTAGCTGATAAGAGCTAAGCGCCTCATACCAAGAAAAGCCATGGATGTAGGGCACCGCACTGAAGCCATCAATCACACCTGTCTCTTGATTGACCGCACCTGGAACGCTCATAGCAATCCCACTGTAATCCTGTTCTGACAAGCGTTGATCTAGCCACGCTAGTAAATCCTCCAAGTTTTCAGGCGTTGAAATACTTGTCTTATCCAGTATTTTCCCATCAGGAGTCAGACTGGCAAACTTAATCCCAGTCCCTCCGATATCAATCGTTGCAATGGTCATTGTTTTTACCATAAAAAGGGGCGAATCAGCAGTTAGTTCTTACTTTTTCGCCCCTCCTTTCTTTTGATGTTTACTTTTTGAAATTAAATTTCTTCTTTTTTGATGAATTCTGTACGAATCTCTTGTGGAGCCAATAGTCCTGAATGAACTGGATATGGTCGCTCAAGTAAGTCAAGAATGGTTTGTTGATGTTCTGATATGCGCACATTTTCTTGACTCATATTATAGTAACGGAGGACATAGCCTTCTTCATTTTCCGCCACTTTAAAGGCTGTTGGACAGATTTGCGGTATGCTGAGAACAGAATGGCTCAAGAGGCTACCAGTCGCAGCCACGCTTCCTTCTTGTTTAGCAAGCTGAAGGCTGGTAAATGGTGTCTGCAAGGCTTTAGCACGACGATAGGCTGAAAAGCGTTCTTGGGCTTGGTGGCATTCAAGTGCAAACTCGACTTCAAACTCACGCAAGCATTGTGCTTCTGGTGTTGGGAAGTAACCCCAGTCACCTAGCTCACCTGACGCACGCAGAATAGTCACTGCAATGGTGTCGTCTCCAAGGATTTCGTATTCATTCAATCCCTTGTTGGATACAGTCACACCTTTTTCATCATCATACAGACTAACAAAGGCTTGTTGGTGTTGAGGATTTTCAGGATTTTCCCATGAAGCTGCTGGTTTGTTTGGTCGTGTCACCACCTCATAGATGCTTTCAGAATCATTGCTTGGACGCGTGTTATGAGTCTTGACCAAGAGACGGATACGGTGGTCTTTGGCAGTGTTGGTAAAGCGAGTCTTGCAACGGATTTGTGGATTATCAACGAAGATAGTCATCTCAGTTTCCAGAGGAATGTTTGTCAATTCTTCTGACCGTCCAGCTCCACGCTTCATAAACTCGATGATACCTTTTTGCTCTTCTTCTAGCTTTTCATCGGCACTGACAGGCACGGTCAATTCATGTTTGAGCAAAATCTTAGCATAGCGAGCTGTGTTTTCCAAGACCTCGTAGCCCTTAAGCTCTGCATAGATTGGCTCTGTTCCTTTTGGTTGGAAATAGATATACTCGTTTCCGATGTCACCACGGTCTTCGAAGCGGATAAAGTCTTCATAGGCTTCGTGAGTTGTCTTATCATAGACTGTGATGTTGTCATCCACACTCACCGTTACGAATGGTGTATCAATCACTCCGTTTTGGTAAATACCGTCGCGGTGTTCTTGCTCTCCTTCCAGCAATTGGAAAGTTGTCCAAGAAAGCGGCGCTAGGTGAACTGGAATGGTCACGCGCACTTGACGGGCAATACGAGCTTGGCGGAACTTGTCTTTTGGTAAATCGTACTCAAAATTAGCCCCAAGATCCTCGATTTTAGCTTCTACAGGACGCCCATCCAAGTCCTCCACACGGTAGCTTGGCAAGGTAAGAGCTGCCATCTTCTTGTAGCCTTCTGTTGGATGCAATTCCTTGAAGTCACAAGTCACCACATCAATCACTGTGCTGACAGTATCGACCTTATCATGCAAGCCTGTGTTAATGACCGTAAAGAGATAATCACTTTGAGCCTTAGCCGTAGCAATTTTACCCTTCCACTCGTTAAGAAGATTGGCCTTAACAAAGTTTCCTACTTGATTGACCTTGGCAAAACGAGTTTCCATCTCGCGGTGAACCTCGTCCACGCTACAGCCACAGATACTATCATGTGGCGCATTCTGCAAAAGTGTTTTCCAAGCATAGGTCAACTGGTCCTTGTGGTTGTGACCCCCAGTGATAATCGTCAAGGGTTCTACAACTTGCTCTAGGAGGTTGCTATTTTCTTGGAAGGATTGTTTGAGATAAATACGAGATGAAGAAGTGTTGGCAAGTGTGTACCAGCCGTCTGTTTCCTGACTGGTCAACTCACCTGTAACCGTTGATAATTGCTCTGGTAGGGCACTTTCCACGGCTTGGACATATTCATCAAAAGAACTATGAACAAAGGTTACATCCGGGAAGAGTTCATTTGCCACACGAATGGCTTCGCTCAGATTTTTCTGTACAGGCTGGTGGTCACAGCCGTTCATCATCAACCACTGGTTGGTCGAAGCGTAGGCACGCACGTCTGACAATTTTTGTTTCCAGAAGGTCAAGGCCTCATCTTTGTCAACTGGGATTTCATTCCCGTTACTGTACCAGTTGGCAAAGAGAATACCCAGGACACGACTACCATCCACACCCTGCCAGTACATTTCTGAAAACTGAGACGTAAACTGCTCATCTTCAAGGACTTGGTTATCAAACCCAATCGGCTTCACACCACGACCAAAGGCTGCCACGTGAATGCCTGATTTTTGTAGGATTTGAGGCGCTTGTCCCATATTTCCAAAGGTATCTGGAAAGTAGCCAATCTGGGTTGATTTACCCCATTTGGCAGCTTCTTGTTGACCAATCAAGGTATTGCGGACATTGGCTTCACTGGAGATCAAGTAGTCATCCTGCAAGATGTAAAAGGGACCAATTTTCAATTTTCCTTCGTCGATGTATCGTTGGACTTTGTCGCGATTTTCAGGGCGAATCTCCAAGTAGTCATCAAGGACAATGGTTTGACCATCCAAGTGGAAGCTCTTGAACTCAGGGTCATTTTCAAAGAGATGAAAGAGATTGTCAAACAATTCCACCAACTGCATACGGTGGCTTTCAAAAGGCAAGTACCACTCACGGTCCCAGTGACTATGTGAGATAATATGTACGACAACATTTTCCATGAAGTAAAACCTCATTCTAAATTTAAATTTTAACGTTTTTGGATGTAAATTTGTGATTCTTTCCAAGAATCAGTGAAGCGAAGGCGAGCTCCTTATACTCAATGAAAATCAAAGAGCAAACTAGGAAGCTAGCCGTAGGCTGCTCAAAGCACAGCTTTGAGGTTGCAGATAAAGCTGACGTAGTTTGAAGAGATTTTCGAAGAATATAAAGCATGTTCCCTAGCGAATATCTAGGTAATCCAAGACCAATTCACAGAACATCATGTTAGCCCAAGAGAACCATTCACGAGAATAAAGAGTTGGGTCATCTACGTGGAAGCTTTCATGCATAACACCTGTACCCCCATCGCAAGCAACCAGCTGATCCAGCAAGAATTTTTTCTCTGCCTTATCTCTTGTTGTCAAACATTGGATAGACAGAGCGATTGGCCAGATATAGCGATAGAAGGTATGAGAACTTCCGAGACCGCTAGCGTATTCTCCTTGGTAGAAATATGGATTTTCAGGGCTCAGAATGGTACGACGAGTGGCTTGATAAACTTCGTCGTCAATATCGCAGTAGCCCAGATAAGGTGCAGCCAACAAACTTGGTACGTTTGGATCATCCATGATGCTGGCATTTCCTAGACCATCCACTTCAAAGGCATAAATCTTTTCGCCCTTGCTGTTGCTTGTGTAGGCGTAGTTTTCGATACCTTCTTGGATTTCAGACTGGAGGCGCTTGGCATCAGCAATAACACTCTGGCTATCAGCTAGATTCAATTCTGCAAAGATCTCTTGCACATAACCCAAGACTACTACAGCAAACATATTGGACGGAATCAAGTAACTATACTGGCAGCAGTCATCGCTCGGACGAAAAGCTGACCAAGTCATGCCTGTCACTGCAAAATCAGGGCCAAAGCCATCATTTACCAAGGTATCTTCCTTGCGGTCCGTATCTCGGACAAAACGATAAGGAGAGTTCTTGTGGTCTTGTTCCACTGTCCACAGATGGAGAATTTCCTTAGTCGCTGCGACAAAAGTCTCATCAAACTGACTAGTCTCGCCAGTCTCTTTCCAAAGGAGATATGCTAACTGCAACGGATAGCAAAGCGAGTCCACCTCATACTTGCGTTCCCAAATCCAGCCATTAAGGTCTGTGTGGTCAGTCTCATGGTGCCCCTTCCAGTTTTCCTCAATGTTGAAGGAATTGGCATAAGGATCCTTGAGTACCAAGGTCATCTGACGTTTGACCAAACCTGCAATGGTCTGACGCAGGAGCGAATCTCTTTTAGCCACATGCAGGTAGGGTCTGAGTTGGGCTGTCGAATCTCGAAGCCACATAGCAGGAATATCTCCTGTGAGCACAAAGGTTGAACCATCTTCAAGGATTTCAACCGTATTGTCCAAGGTATCTGTGTAGCAACGCTCGAAAACATCCACCCACTCTGGATGGTCCTTAGCCCGCTCTGCCACTTCATCTAGCCATTCTCTAACAATTTCTTTCGAATAAATCATCGTGCAGTATCCTCTTTCAAACAAGTTTCATTTTCAGTATATAGCTTTTGAGACAGAAAATACATACACAAATGATAGTCATTTTTCTACAAAATTGCTTTCTTTTGAACCCCATATCTAAAGGCTCTATTTTTCTGATATAATGTAGAAAAACAGCTAAAGGAAAGACTATGAAACCACTACTTGAAACCATCGATACCCGCTTTGGTACTGCCAGCAAGCATGCCTTTTCTCGGGGAAATACCCTGCCATACACAGGCCTTCCTTTTGGGATGAATTACTTTGTACCCCAGACCAGTGACCAGGATGGATTTTGGTTTTTCGATCCGCATCTGCCTATCTTTCAGGGGATTCGATTAACCCACCAGCCCAGCCCTTGGATTGGCGACTACTCTTGGCTCCTTCTGACACCTGTCACAGGCCAGCTAGGTGGAGACAGCCTCTTTCACCGCCAATCTTCCTATGACATAGATAAGGCCTCTTTCCAACCTCATTATCTGAAAATTTTCTCCCTGCGCTATCAGATTGAAACCCAGCTCACACCGACTTGCTACGGTGCTTCTATTCGTTTGGAGCAAAAGCAAGGCAAAGCCCTCTCCCTCTATCTTCACGCAGAAGATGAACTGACAGTAGAGCAAGTAGATAAGCGGACTCTTGCCCTGCGACAAGAAGGTAAAACTGAGACCAACAGAAATCCACTAACGATGTTCACAGCCCTGCAAATGAACACGGATATTCTTACTGTTAGCCAAGAAGGGGGAGACTGGCGAATTGACTTAGCAAGTAGCTATGCTGAGATTCAGCTAGCCACTTCTTTCATCTCTCCTTCTCAAGCACTGCTTAATCTACCTCAAGAAGATTTTGATAACTGTAAATCAAGTGCCCAAGCGGATTGGGAAAATCTCCTCCATCGTTTTGACGTTATAGAGACAGGAGAGACTGACCGAACCTTCTTTGATCACTGTCTCTACAGACTCTTCCTCTTTCCTCAGACTTTTTATGAGGTTGATGAATCAGGGCAAGCCATCCACATGGATCTGTCTACTGGCACTGTCAAGTCTGGTGTCCTCTTTAGCAACAATGGTTTCTGGGATACCTTCCGCACCACCTTCCCCCTCTTTGCCCTTATCATACCAGAACACTATCACCGCTTTTTAGAAGGTTTTCTCAATAGCTACCGCGATACTGGTTTCCTTCCAAAATGGCTAGCCCCAGATGAACGTGGTATGATGCCCGGTACCCTTTTAGACGGTATTATCGCAGATAGCGCCTGCAAGGACATGGCCCCCGACCTAGAAGAAGAACTCCTCCAAGCCATGCTTGAAACAGCCAACAAGTCCGACCCTCTCGGTATCAATGGCCGTCACGGACTAGCCCAATACCAAGAACTGGGCTACCTCTCTACCGACCACCACGAAAGCGTCAGTCATACCCTAGACTATGCCTATAGTGACTTTTGTATCGCTAGCTGTGCTGAAAAACTCGGAAAAACAAACATCGCTGAAACTTATAGAACTGCATCACAAAATTACCGCCATCTATTTGACGCTGAGACAGGTTATATGCGAGCGCGTGATGGTCAAGGCAACTTCCGCCCTGACTTCTCTCCTTATAGTTGGGGACGTGATTATGCCGAATGTTCAGCCATCCAAGCAACTTTAGGCGTCCTCCACGACATTCCAGACTTAATCCAGCTTATGGGTGGAAAAGAAGCCTTCAGCAACTATCTTTTGAAAGCCTGTCAAGATGCTCCCCTCTTTGAGACAACAGGCTATGGTTACGAGATTCACGAAATGAGCGAAATGGCTACTGCTCCTTTTGGACAAGTCGCTATTTCCAACCAACCGAGCTTCCACATTCCTTATCTCTTCCGCTACAGCGATTACCCTGACTACACTGCCCTTCTCATCAAGACACTCCGTCAGAAGGCCTTTCACCCAAGTTGGCAAGCCTATCCTGGCGATGAAGACAATGGCAGTCTCTCAGCTTGGTACATCTGGTCAGCTCTCGGACTTTATCCGACCTGTCCAGGAAAACCAAGCTATGATTTCGGAATCCCTCTCTTTAATCACCTCCGTATCTACCTAGCTAAAGAAGGTAAATGGCTAGATATTCATACTGAGCAAAACCACAGCCACTTCAACTTTGTCAAAGAATGCCGACTGGACAAAAACCTAGTATCAACTATTCAACACCAAGACCTCCTAAAAGCTGAACAGTTAACCTTCACCCTCAGCTGGTTACCAAGTCAGCCGTCCACTTCCTGAAATGCAAAAATCTCCTAGCAGGCTTTCCTGCTAGGAGATTTTCTTATGAGAGGTACTTGTTAAGCTTTGAAAATTGGATTTATTATTCGATAAGTATCAAACCATCTACCAATTAAGCTTCTTCGTCTTCTTTACGACGACGACCTGCAAGACCAAGACCAAGTAAGGCACTTGCGGCAGCTGCTACCATAGCTACAGTAGAATCTGCTGTACCTGTATTTGGCAACTCTTTAGCGACTGTACGCACGTTTGTTGCTGCTTGGTTGGCATTTGCTGCTTGAGCTGGAACTACAGCTGGTGTTTGAGCAGCTTGGTCATTAGCGGGACTTGCATGATTAGTTGCTGGAGAAACTTTCGCCAGGAAGTCTTCGATACGTTTAACCGTTGCAGCCACATCTGCCTGAGTTGCATCTGCATTGGCAAATACTTTCTTAGCATCCGCTGATAATGCGTTCGCTGCTTTTGCAGTTTCTGCATCAAGCTTAGCTGATTCTTGGATGATTAGTCCATCTAACTGACGAATAGCATCTGCTAACTTAGCTTTATCCACTTTTGCTTCAGTGTTAGTAGCTCCGTTATTTTGAGCTGAAGGAGCTTGTTTAAAGATAGCTTCAGCGGTAATTGCTAAAACTTTGCCATCTTTAGTTACAACAGTTGCATTTCCTGCCTTGTCAAAGAGAACATCTACTACATCAGCATTTGCTGCTTTAATCTTAGCTTTTGCAGCTTCTTTTTCTGAATCTGTTAAGTTAGTAAAGTCTGCTACTGTTTCTTTTTCAAAGTCAAGGTTGATGTTATCTCCGCTATTCTTAGCTGTTACATCACTTTCTGTTTTCACTAATTGGTCTTTTGCAATCGATACTGTATTTCCATCTAGTGTTACTGTGGCGTTACCTTTATCGTCTACTACTACAGTCGCTCCTGAATTGACGGCTTCAATTGCTTTCTTAACTGCCGCTTTTTCATCTTCCGTTAAGTTATCTTTGTTTCCAACTAATGTACGGAATGCTGGTGTTTTCACTTTAGCAGTCTTAGCTTCGTCAGCTAGGTTTCCAGCTGGGATTACTAGGTCTAAAGCCGGAATATTCAGAACTGTACCATCAGCTTTAGTTACTGTTGCATTACCTTTATCGTCTACTACTACAGTTGAACCTGAGTTGACTGCTTTAACCTTCTCTTCAATAGCTCTCTTCTCTTCTGGAGTTAAGGCATCTGGATCTGCTACTACAGTTTTAGCTGCTGGTGTATTGACATCATTGCCTGCATTTTCTTTAGTAATATCATCTTGTGTTTTCACTAAATCAGTGGCTGGAATGACCGCTGTCTTACCTTCTGGTGTTGTAACTGTAGCATTACCCTTATCGTCTACTACTACAGTTGAGCCTGGGTTGACTGCTTTAACCTTCTCTTCAATAGCTTTCTTCTCTGCGTCTGTCAACTTGTCTAGGTTCGCTGCTACAGTTTTAGCTGCTGGTGTATTGACATCATTGCCTGCATTTGGTTTCGCTGCATCTGCTGCTGACTTCGTCAAGTCTGTTGCTGGAATAACGGCTGTCTTACCTTCTGGTGTTGTGACTGTGGCATTTCCTTTATCGTCCACTACTACAGTCGCTCCTGGGTTAACTGCTTTAACCTTCTCTTCAATAGCTTTCTTCTCTGCAACTGTCAACTTGTCTGAGTTCGCTACAACCGTCTTATCCGCCGGCTTAACGATGTCGTTGCCTGCGTTTGGTTTAGTTGCGTCTTCCGGTGATTTGAATAAATCTTTCCATGGAATTGTTGCCACAGTTCCATCATTTAAAGTAACAGTAGCGTTACCTTTATCATCAAATTTAACAGATTTAGCCTCAGGATTGAGTTTTCTTAATTTTTCTTCTACTTTGGCTTGTGCAGCTGAATCAGTCGGTTCACCAACCACTTTATCTGCTGGTTTAACAATTTCACCATTTCCTGCGTCAGATTTAGCTGTATCTTCCTTAGTTCTCACTAACTCAGTTGATGGAATCGTTGCAGTCTGACCTTCTGGTGTAGACACTGAAACAGTTCCGTCTGCATCGAGTAGCACAATAGAATTTGGATTTACAGACTTAACAGCAGCAATAATTTGAGCTTTTTCTGACTCTGTCAACATCGATTTATCCTTGATGATAACTTTATCAAGTGGTTTGTTAATATCGTTTCCACCTTTACCATTATCTAGATTCTCCAACGTTTTCACCAGATCAGTTGGATTAATGATTCCCTTATCACCATTTGCTGTAGTAACTTCAATATTTCCAGCGTCGTTATATTTAACCTCTTTGGCTGTTGGGTTCACTTTCTTCACTTCTTCTAAGATTTTAGCTTTTTCCTCAGCTTTTAGGTTGGCTGGATCATTAACTAGCACTTTATCAATTGGTCTGTTAATATCCCCAACTGCTCTAATTGCCGATTTATCTGCGTCTTGAATCTTATTAACATCTGCTTCTTTATTCGCAGCATCTACTAATTTCTTAGCTTCGGCCGCTATTTGATCTGCTTTATCTTTAAGATTCTCTTTCGCTTTAGGAGATAAGTCAGTACGCGCGTCAATCTCTTCTTTCTTCGCTTTTGTTTGCTCATCAATGGCTTTACGAGCATTTGGTTTATCTTCTACAACAGGTAAAACTTTCCCTATTTCAGCATTTGCATCATCTTGAAGTTTCTTAACCTCTGAATCTGTTGTAGCAATATCAATTGCTTGCTTAGCTTCTTTAGCTAAGGCTGTCGCTTTTTCAACAGCTTCAGCTTTTTCTTCATCCGTAGCATCTGGTGTGTTTTCAATGGCTTTTAGTTGTTCAGCTAGCTTATCATCAATAGCTTTCTTGGCTGCAGCTTTAGTTGTTGTTTCTGGATTCACAGCTTTAATCGCTGCTACACCGTGTTCCTTAGCACTATCTACTGCTCCTTGAACCTTCCTTGATTCCTCTGGTGTTGTGGTTACATCTGGTTGAGCATCAATGGCCTGGTTCGCTTCGGCTGCTCGAGCTTGAGCTTCTGCCTTAGCTTTCGCTTTTTCTTCAGCTGTTAGATCTTGGCGATCATCGATTTCCTTATTCTTAGCAGCTAATTCATCTGCCACTGCTTGTTTAGCAGCTGCTTTGGCTACTGGATTCACAGCACCAACTGCAGACTCACCGGCTTCTTTGGCTTTGGCTACTTCTGCATCACTTGTTGCGGCTGCTACTGCTGCCTTAGCCTTGTCTGCTTCTTCCTTAGCCTTGTCTTTAGCAGCTTTCTTCTCTGCATCTGTCAAGTCTGTACGCTCATCAATGGCCTTGTTCTTAGCAGCAAGAGCGTCATCAATGGCTTTGTCAGCGGCTGCTTTAGCAGTTGTTTCTGGATTCACAGCTTTAATCGCTTCTACACCTTGTGCCTTAGCGGCATCTACTTGTTCTTGAGCTGCTTGGGCTTCTTCTGGTGTTGCGGCTACTTCTGGTTGAGCATCGATGGCTTGGTTCGCTTTGTCAGCAGCTGCTTGAGCTTCTGCCTTAGCTTTCGCTTTTTCTTCAGCTGTTAGATCTTGGCGATCATCGATTTCCTTATTCTTAGCAGCTAATTCATCTGCCACTGCTTGTTTAGCAGCATCTTTGGCTACTGGAGTTACAGAGGTAACATCCGCTACACCTTTATCTTCTGCAGCGTCCACAAGTTTTTGGGTTGCTCGAGCTGCATCTTCTGTATCTTCATTATCAGGTTGAGCGTTGATTTTAGCTAATTCTGCATCAGCTAATTTTTGGGCTTCTGCTTTAGCTGCGTCTTTTTCTGCTTGACTTAGGTCTGTGCGCTTATCAATCTCATCATTTTTAGCTGTTAAGGCATTGGCAACTGCTGCCTTAGCATTCTCTTTAGCGATTGGGTTTACTTTAGAAATGGCTGTAGTGGCTTCTGTTTGCGCAGCATCTACAGCTGCATCTGTCGTCGCTGCATCGATTTTCTCAGTTGCTGCCTGGGCTGCTGCGTTGGCTTTAGCAATAGCGGCTGTTTTTTCAGCTTCTGATAGGTTTCTGTCTGCATTAATAGCATCTTCTTTGGCCTTACGTGCTGCTTCAATTGCCGCTTTGGCTTCAGCTTTTTTAGCTACTACTGGATTGTCTGCTGCAATGGCGGTTGTCCCTGCAGTTTGAGCTTGATCCAAGGCAGCTTTTGTTGTTAGGTTAGGATCATTAATGGCTGCTAATGCTTTCTCTTTATCTGCATTTACCTTAGCGATAGCTGCTTGTTTTTCATCATCAGTAGCATTAGGATCTGTACTAGCATTAATTTCTGCAATCTTATCTTCTGCAGCCTTGTTCACTGCATCAATCGCAGGTTGTTTATTTAGGGTCGTAAACTCTGTTAGTGGTCTTCTGTCTATAGATCCATCTGTATAGGTTACTAGTAAATCATTTCCATCTTTTGTAATTGATTGAATCTTACTATCTTGATTCTCTACTTCTTGACCCCGCTTAGACTCTAGCCGTTTATCTGGATTGGTTTTAGAATATTCAAGCTTGACTTTTTCTTTTACTTTTTCAAACTCTTCATCTGTTACAGCTGCAGGGTCGGTAACAACAACCTTGTCGGCTTCCTCAGGAGTTTTTATATCATATTTTTGCCTCTGAGGTTTATTGACAACGTTGAAAGCATGATCATTGTTTTTTTCCGTGTCAGATCCAGTAAAATCTGTTCCTTCAAGATCCGTAACCCGCACATAACGCCAACCCAAAGCCAGGCGTTCAGGATTTTCCCCTTTTGTTCCTCGATTTAATTTATCTTGTGTCAAACCATTTGTCGCAGTTGTCCTACCGGAATAGGTAATAACTGCTGGATTAGTCTCTGATGCTGGTGTTTCGGAAGTAAAAACATTTGCCTTATATCCATACTCCGTATCAACTTTATTTTCTTCATCTCGAACAGGATTAAAGGTTCTATTCCCACCTTTCAGCAGTTTAGCAGACTTAATCTTATCTGCATCATCTTTAATTTTGATATCAAATGAGTTGTCTTCTCCACTATACACATAGATTTCTCTTTCAGTAGGATCAGAATATGGAATATCTACTGTTGGAGGTTGATTGGTACGTGCTACATTAGCAACTGGAACCACATCTGTTGAACCGTCTTTATAGGTTACAGTGACGTTTCCATCCGCTACACCTACACTCTCCACTACTGAATCACGATTTGTTAAAGCAGTCCCTCTTTGCGACGCTAGTCTAGCATCCTGGCTAGTTTTAGAATATTCAACTTTAAGCTGAGTTTTAATTTTGTCAATATCTGCAGTAGTTAAATTGTCAATATTTGAGACAGGAATTTTATCAGCATTGCTTGCTGGTTCCTGGATGCTATATTTGTAGGTTTGAGATTTAAGGATAAGAGAGATATAGCCTGGATCTCTTATTGTCCCAGAGTCTCCAACATTATTCGCACCTTGTTTATCACCAACCTTTACAAAGCGAGTCCCAATTTTGAGTGCTTGGTCCTCTCTTTTTGTATATCCATTATTTCCTTTTAGTTGCTCATTCGGTTTTCCTGAAATGCTAATTTTAGCAGGATCAGCTACAGTAGCAGAAGTACCAGATTCATCAGGAGTAGCAGTTGTAGTATTAGACTTATCATCATTAATTACCGTTCCAGTATAGCCAAACTCAAGGTCAAGTTTATTTTCTTCTCCTGTAACTTTGTTAAATTTCTGGTTTGACCCCTTTTTGAATGTTGCATAAAGAATTTCCCCACTGTCATCGTGGACAGGAATTTCAATATTTGCATCTTCCTCATTATAGACAAAGATTTCCTTTTCAGTCTGGCGAGAATAGTCAATTACCGCTACAGGTTTTTGGTTTTCTGTAGCAGTAGATGTTGCTCCATCTCCTGGTGGAGTCTCCCCCCCCCCGTTAGGATTAGCTGCCACAGCGGTTCCGTCTTGTGAGCCTACGCCATTCTCAGCAGCTGACACTGCTCCGTTCCCCAAAAACATAAATAGAGCCGCTACTGCCACACTAGCTGCACCAAAGCTATATTTACGAATAGAATAACGCGTGACCTTCTCACGACGCAGGCGCTCAGATCGACTCATGGATACTTTCTTGTCCATTACTTAAATCTCCTTTAGGATTATATTTTTCTACACAAGAGAGGCTCCTCCTTCCTTATAGAAGGAGACTTCCTCTATGCATAGATTTACTTTACTATGATACATAATTACCAAGATATATGCAACTTTTTTGTTTGCTAATATTTTGCTAAAAAAAAAAAAAATTTTTTCGATTTTCGTGAATTTTATTCGGTTTTTTTATCCATATTTTTCATTATTTTATGAATTTGTTAAGGATTTATCGATTCTCATGACATCTCATGCTCTGATTCTTTAGGATTCAATCAGCCCTTAATTTCTATAAATATTATTTTTTCAAAATAACTCTATCTTTTTCACTAGCCTCGACAAAATAAGTAGAAAAAATGTAAGGGGGTGCGCCTTTTTCATTGGCATCATTTGAAGATGACAACATGCAAGGAGCCTAAAAAAGAGAAACTGCCAGTGATATCACTAACTATTCTGATTGCTTGCCATAGAACAGAAGATAGCGGCTCCTTGCCTCTCCTGACTACTTGACTAGTCTTGACCACTTACTATAGCTGCTCAGTTTTAAACAAGCAGGTTATCAGAAAGCCATGGCCTAGCCTACTGATTTTAAACAAGGAGCATTGGATGACATCAAAAAAGAACACAGGCCTGCCGAGGCAGCCAAAGTTTTTGATCTTGGTCTCAGAACTCTCTTCAGCTAAGAAAAGAAATGAGGTGAGCAAGGACACTGAGAGCGGAAAGAGCCAGTCATCAAAAATCGAAAGCTTCCTTTAGAGGAGTCGAAAGCTTTTGTAGAGGCTCATCTCGAGGCTGCTTTCAGGGAAATTGCGGCACAGTTTGATTGTGCTCTCCCTTCAGTAGGGGCAGCTTTAAAGCAGATTCAGGTCACTTGAAAAAGACGACTAGCTTTAAGGAACAAGATTCAAAGAAAGTCGCTGACTTCTCTAGTCTGGAGATTTTCCAATCTCCCTCCTTATGGGACGGTTCTATAGTAAAATGAAATAGAAATAGGACAAATCAATCAGGACAATCAAATCGATTTCTAACCATGTTTTAGAAGCAGAGGTGTACTATTCTAGTTTCAATCTATTATATTTTTTAGCAAAGGGCTTTGAGATAACATAAAAATCGAAGTTCTGCTACTCCTATAAATGGAGTCATAGAAATTCGATTTTTTCTAATGATTCTAATCCTAGACGTTCAAAGATAGGCTCCACTCGTTTGGTATAGTAAAGATGGTTGAAAATCTCATCGATTTCCTCTTGTGTCAAACGTGATGTCACCTCTGGATCTGCTTCCAGAAGTAGTTTGAAGTCTACTTGCTTGTCCCAAGAGTAGGCTGTTTTTGGTTGTACCAAGTCATAGGCTTGCTCACGGGTCATGCCTTTTTCAATCAAGGTCAACATAGCACGTTGGCTAAAGAACAGACCAAAAGTCGCGTTCATGTTGCGGATCATGTTTTCTGGTAAGACCGTCAAGTTCTTGACGATATTTCCAAAACGGTTGAGCATGTAGTCAATCAAGATGGTCGTATCAGGTGTGATGATACGCTTAGCTGATGAGTGGGAAATGTCGTGTTCATGCCAGAGAGCCACATTCTCATAGGCTGTAATCATGTGACCACGCTCTAAACCCTGTTCAATCCCCTCTGCACGACCGCGTTCCAACCCTTTTTCTTCAGCTTGTTCCAAGGCATAGTCCTGCGCTAGCAAGGCTTGTTCTTCGCGTCTGCGTTGTTCA
Source organism: Streptococcus sp. 3167 (assembly GCF_013277175.1). Lineage (NCBI taxonomy): Bacteria > Bacillati > Bacillota > Bacilli > Lactobacillales > Streptococcaceae > Streptococcus > Streptococcus sp. 3167. Next base: position 24,897 of record NZ_VMML01000026.1, read on the forward strand.
CTAAACATCTCCCTGTCCTCCTCGGACCAGCTCTTGTAGTCCAGCAGTTGGTCTGCTTGACTGATGGCTCGCTCGGGTTCCTGGGTAAAAGGTTTATTCCCAAAAAACTCCAACCATGCTTTGCGAACCTCGTCTTTGCTGGTTTCTCTGTATTTTTTTAGGTCTTATTTGTAATGTTTTTTCAATAGCGACTCAAACTCAGCGACGCTCATACCCAGCTGATGGCTGGCAACCTCGGAAGTCAGAAGTCCTTGCCGAACCATATCCAGAAAGGCAAAAAGTTTTCCACGTTCAAGTCCACGCTCTAAACCTTTTTCGATGCCTTGTTCAATCCCCTCAGCTCGACCACGTTCAAGACCTTCTGCACGACCTCTCTCCAACCCTTTTTCTTCAGCTTGTTCCAAGGCATAGTCCTGCGCTAGCAAGGCTTGTTCTTCGCGTCTGCGTTGTTCACTAAACATCTCCCTGTCCTCCTCGGACCAGCTCTTGTAGTCCAGCAGTTGATCTGCTTGGCTGATGGCTCGCTCGGGTTCCTGAGTAAAGGGCTTATTACCAAAAAACTCCAACCACGGCTTGCGAACCTCGTCTTTGCTGGTTTCTCTGTATTTTTTTAGTTCCAAGAACGCCATCTTAACCAGATGATTTTCTTGTCCATTATTGGTGATGGTTAAAACCTCACCTGTCGTATCCTCGCGCATACTAAAACTATGAAAAGCTAGGTCATCTGAAAAGTAATTGCTGTCCACAATTGCGATAGCGTATACTGGTGCAATGTGTTTGTAACTCTGGTGGGTGTCACCTTCACGTTGGCGAATTTTTTCTAGGTTTTGATTGACCTGACTACACAAATAAGCCCACAGGCGATTGATGAAAAAATTCTGATGATGGACTTGAATCTCAATGATTACTTGAGTGCCATTATCTAGTTCAGCTAAAACATCTATACTGGTATAGAAATCCTGTGCCGAGTACGGCAGGGAAGGCAAGACGTGAATGTTGCTTCCCTCCAAAATGGTCACATTTTTGGCTGGCAAGTCCAGCATATCGCGAATAAACTGACAAGTGATTTCTGGGTTGCTGAAAATTTTCTTAGCAACCAAGTCATTAGTTGGGCTAATGCCCGGATGACGTAATGTCATATTTCTTCTCCTTTCATTATAGCACATTTTTAAATCTAGGTTTACTAGATTCACTGCTACTATCTATTTATTCGGAAAAGAAATGAGTTGTTAAGATATTTTATCTCGTTTCAACTAAAATATGAGCTTGATCAATCAGCTGTCCATCAACAGTCAGATTCAGATAGAAATCCAAGGTCTTATCGGCAGCAAAATACAGGGTTGGTATGGTCAAATCTTTTTTGCTTTCCCCAGCTTGGAATTGAAGGACTTGAATCTCGTCCTGATAGACGACACCATGGACACCTGTCCCCGGTTGAATCGAAATCTTAGCTTCCAAAGGAGTACTACTTTCGCTACGTTCAATCCTAAAATGAAGAGTCTCTCCCTTTGCCACAGCTAGGCTTTTTTCTGCAAATGCTAATCCCTGAACAACTTCTTTTTTTGATAAGCTAGGAGTTTTATAGAGGGAAATCTTGGTCAGTACAGGTAAATCCTGTGTCTCTGTAATCATCACGCGCACCTTCTGTGCCTCTACTATCGGCCCTCGCAAGAGGCGCTTATGACCAACTGTGAAGCCCCTGCCAAATTCCTGCCAGACACCATCCACCTCTACTTGCACATGAAAAGCAGCGATTCGTTGCCCTAGCTTCAAATCTTCTCTTAACTCAATTACATCAAAAGTTTTAGGAGATCCTAGGTCTAGTTCTAACTGGATTGGCAAGCCTACGTCGCTTGCCCAAGAGCTGGTCTCAAGACCATCTGTCAGATGGTGACAAGCAAAGTCTGCGGAAAGAGCTGGACCAGATACCCCAGCTCCCAAAGCCAAATCTTCTTTATAGAGCTCATTGCGATAGGCCGCAAATTCATAGAGGCGTTCAATATCCTTTGCATCAAAGAGCCCAGCTTGATTCGGCGGAATATTAAGCAAGAGTGGAGTTCCTCGCCCTACTGAGTGAAAATAGATTTCGACCAACTCCTCGAGAGACTTAGGATCCTGATCCTCATGGTAAAACCAGCCCGGACGGATGGAAACATCTGCCTCTCCGATTGAAAAAATCGTGCCCGAGGGATCCCCGTGCTGAAGATAGTTCAGCTCTGCTTCTGTTCCTAGCTTATCAGGATTCACCTTTTGCCATAGGGGATCACCTGCATACCCTCTTTCATTGCCAATCCAGCGGATACTGGTGCCTTCTGTTGAAAAAATCAAGCAGTCGCCCTGCAGGTCACGAATGGTTTCAAACCATTTTTCAAATTCATAACTGACCTTTTGCGCGCCCTCTCCTCTGGCTCCATCCATCCAGACCTCAGCAAATTTCCCTCCATTTCCATAGGCAGGATTTGATAAAATCTCCTTCAGCTGTGCCAGATAATAGGCATTATAGTCCGCTTCTCGGTCCACATGATAGAGGGGACTATGGGCATCCCACGGTGATAGGTAGACCCCCATATCCATATCAAACTCTGTGGCAGCTTGGGATACTTCAAGAAGCAAGTCTCCCTTTCCTCTCCTCCAAGGACTGACCTTAACCGAATAATCTGTGTGAGCTGTCGGATAGAGGACAAAGCCATCGTGGTGCTTGACCACCAAAATCAACTTCTTGAAGCCCGTTTCCTTGAGTACACAAACCCACTCACGCGCGTCTAACTGTGTCGGGTTAAAGTGTTCAGGATCCTCCTGACCTGTCCCCCATTCCTGGTCATAAAAGGTATTAGGCCCAAAATGGATAAAGGCTGCTAGTTCATCCTCTAAATACGCTAACTGGGCCTGACTAGGCAAGGGGCCATGCGGTTTTATTGCTCTTACCATACTACTTCCTATCTACATTTTTCTTTACTTTTTTGGCATACACTTGCAATTCTGTTAAGGCTAGGGGGCTTGCCAAGTTTTCAAATCGAAGACGAAGGGCATAGGTTTCCACCTTGTCAAATTCAAAACGAAGCTCCTCATCCTTGTCACTTGACACTTTTCGGATAGCTGATACAGGGCGCCAATTCTCCTCTTGTTTGAGCAGAGAATCCTTGTCCAAATGATTTGGAGTCCGAGGCAAGCTAGGCTCATTCCCTACATAATAATCGATATGGGTAGGATCCACCGCCACGTAGTCTTGATTTTCGACATAATACAAGGTCACATTATCCACAAATCGCGGTTTTAAAATCCCTGCATCTCCAAAAAGAATGCCGACATTGGCTTGCTCTGACTTGGCAATCCAAGTATTGGCTGTCGATTTCTTCCGAGAAATGACCTTGTCATTGAGGTAAGAGACTGGGTGATTAGGCTCTGAGTGGGAAGCAAATACCAGAGGCAGGTTGGATCCTGTCCACTGATTGGAAATGACTTCCCCATCTACACTGGCATCTGTCACATGAATGGTGACTGTTGCTGGCAACTCACAGCCCGCTACTTGTCCTGTAAGAATACATTCTCCTACCTGAGCATAGACTTGAGGATCGAGTTCATCCCAAGTCACCTTGGCCGTATCTCGTCTGCCATCTGATAAGACTAGCTTAACTCGGTCTGGTAGGTGTGGGGCTTCCTTGACAAGCGTCCAAATCCTTTCAGTCTCAATAGCGCAAATCCCTTGGACACAAATCTGAGCAGAAGCCTTTAAATCCAGCCCTTCCAGCTGACCAGATACCATAAACTCATGAAAGCTTGCCATATCTTCTTCGGAGATTGCCTCCCAAACAACCTTGACTCGTTTTGCACCGCCAGACTCATAGTCCACCAAAACTGAAGATGGAAGATGTGGATAAGTCCCCTTAGCTGTATACAAGCGAAGTGGTCGTACAAAAACTGCCTGCCCTAGTGAGGTATTTTCTGCCACCTGCAAATGAGTTTGATAGGTCTTTCCTTGATAAATAGCACTGATAACCAAGTCGCCTGCAGACAAGCAATGAAGCACTCCCTGCTTGATAATGGCGTGGGCACTACCACTCGTCTCCCAAATCACTTCACTATTCCCCACCTTGTTCACAAGGTTATCCACAGTTTGTGGATAAAGTCCAATAGCTGGGGAATCCCCTTCTTGTAATCCTGCCTGCTTGTCCACTCGAATCTCAAATAAGCGCTGATTTTTCACTGACTGGCAAGCCAAATCCTCTCCCACTAAGAGATCGAAACTTGCCGGCTCTAGCCCTCTGGCACTGGCCTTTACTCTCACTTGACCTACCCGCTCCAAGCTCTGAACTAAGAGGACACCTCTGCCATGAAAGGCTTTCCGCTTAAACCGACCATTTTTCTGGGCTTGGTAACGTTCACGACTGGCCTGCCTACCATTATCCACACCTACAATAAGAGCAGGGCCTTCAATTTCAAAATGAAGCTGATTGGAAGCAGTCGGCACCCAATTTCCATCCTTGTCCAATACATCAAAATAGAGATAGAGGAGGTCTTGCCCATCTGGCTCCAGTTTTGTCTTCTCAGCATGTAGCCCGATTTTGGCTGGCTTACCTGCAGTCACCACCCTATCTTCTGCCACAAGCTGACCTTGACGGTCATAGGCCACAGCACGCAATTCTCCCGGTTGATAAGCCAATCGCCATTCTAGATAGAGCTGGTCAGAACCTTGTCCCTCCTGGTATCTTCGACCGTCTGAAGTCCATTTTTCCTGAAAGGTCTTCCTACCTTGGGATTTTCCATTGAGAAATAGCTCTACAGAACGGGCATTTGAATACACTCGAACAGGGATATCCCCATACTTATCCACAACTTGTTGATAACTCTTGTGGATTTCCCAATTCCAATGGGGTAGGATATGAACCATGGGATACTGATCTAGGTCCAACCACTGACTTTGATAGAAATAATAGTCATTTTTAGGAATCCCTGCCGTATCCACAAGCCCAAAATAGGAACTCTTTACAGGCATGTCATTTTGATTGTGCCAAGGAGTGGGCTCACCAATATAATCCACTCCTGTCCAGATAAACTGACCCGCATAGTCTAGCCGATTTCTATCTGCTATCCAAGAAGCCGTCGCTGTCTTCCCCCAAGGAACTCGATCATTGCCATAGTCTGACTGTTCAAAATTCCGCACGCGGCGATTATCCCCAACCCATTCCTTATCTGGGCGAAAATAGCTGTCACGCGTCCTTGTAGCCGATGAGGTTTCAGATCCATAAAGTCGCCACTTAGGATGTCTTTTGCGAATCCCATCAATATTGTCTTCCGAGTAATTCAAGCCTACCACATCCAGCAAATCGGCTATCTTTTCATGGCCTCCAGACCCATCTCCAAAGCGAAACTCGTCCATTCCCATGGTCACAAAACGGCTATCATCCACTTCCTTAACCCTTCCCAGCAAGCGTTTGATAGTCTTCAATGAATGAGCATCTCCATTTGCTTCGCTGACTTCATTTCCCAAGGACCACATAAAAATCGCTGGATTGTTCTTGCCACGCTCAATCATGGTGCGCAAATCGTAATCTGACCAGAAATCGCCTGCTTTCGCTTCTGGATGAGTCGCTTCTTCCTCAAAAAAGCGACCATAGTCATATTCTTTCTTGCCTCCATACCAGGTATCAAAAGCTTCTTCTTGGATGAGTAGCCCCATTTTGGCAGCTAGAGCGAGTAAAATGCTACTGGCTGGATTATGGGTAATTCGAATAGCATTGACGCCCATTTCCTTCATCTGGCGCAAGCGTCTCTCAGCAGCTGACCTGTTTTCCACAGCTCCCAGCGCTCCGTAGTCATGGTGCAAACAAACCCCATGAATCTTCAACCAGCGACCATTTAGAAAGAAGCCCTTATCCACTTGCCAATCCATATAGCGGTAACCAAAGGTCTCCTCTTCTTCATCAACCAAAATGCCATCTTTGTAAAGGCGAGTCTTCAATTGGTAAAGGTAAGGATGGTCAATATCCCAAAGCAAAGGTTGGAAAATTGATATGGCTTGTTGGAAAGAATATTTGTCCCCAGACTCAATCACTAGAGAGTCTGTCGCCTGCCAGTCTGAAACCTGTTGTCCATCATACCAGATACTCTGCTCCAAATACACCGACACAGACTGAGAGCCATCATTTGAAACCTTACTTGTAAGCTGAGTCTCCACCCATCTATCTCTTTGTTCCTTGAGCTTGGGACTTTCTATCTTAATCCCATACAAATCCAGATGCACCGAATCTGTCATCAACAATTTTACTTCCCGGTAAATACCGCTACCAGAGTACCAACGACTGCTAGGTTGCTGATTTTCCACAAAAACCGCAAGCTGGTTGGCTGTCCCATCGTTTCTTAGATAAGGGGTGATATCATAAGAAAAGGGTGTATAGCCATTGGGATAATAGCCCAGCACTTGCCCGTTGATATAGACTTGGGCATTCATGTAAACCCCATCAAAGAGCAAACGCACCGAAACAAGACTGACATCTTCTTCCAAGTAAAACTGTGTCCGGTACCAAGCTTGACCACCATTTAGCTGCCCACCCTCATTTTGCGCTGGAGAATACTGATCAAAATCATTGTAAATACTCCAGTCATGTGGTACTTGAATCGACTGCCAATTTTCCCTCTGAAAATCCGGCGCCAAGGCCTCTTCTTTCCCCACCTCTTGACTAAAAAACCAGTGATTTCGTAAAACTTCTTCTCTTCTCATACAAGCATTCCTCGTTAAACAAGTCTATTGACTTGACTATAGCACAAAACAAAAGCGCTTTCAAGACTTCCTCCATCACTCCCTAAATCCTCAGAAAAGATTCTATAATTTGTGGAAAAGTCTGAAAATCACTCCATGTTCATATAAACTGTCATTTTCAAGAAACAAGGTCAAACCTTACAAGAGCGCAAAAAACACCTCTCTGAATGTTCATTCCAGAGAGATGTCCCTTTTGTCTTAACTATTGTAAATCGACTGTCTAAAGTCATCTGAATCTTTGAGATAAGCTTTATAAATCGCTTTTTTCAGTTTTTGAACTGGAGTTTCAATAAACATAAATTTCTGAGCTGTTGTGTTTCCTGCTTTTATTTGAGCAAGTTCCTCTTTAACAGCTTTATTCATAAGCTCTTGTAATTTTTCTTTACTATCAATCACTTCTTCTTTTCCGTTGTAATTTATAGTAATTGGTGTTAACTTACCTAATTTCTCAACACGCTCATTTATTTGCTCTTTTTTGAACTCAGCATATGTTTTTCCTAGAATTTTATCAAAAATATATTTATCTGATAACGGTACTCCCTCTGCTTCAGCTTCTTCTTTAAACTGATTTGATACATAAGGAACAAATCCTTCATAGTAGCCCAAAGCAGCCATCAATTCAAAGGCTTGTTTTCTAAAGGTGATGTCCCCACTCATACCAGAGTCATTTTGACTAACACCATAAATGGTATCAAACATATCAACGGTATAGTAACCATTTGGTGCAATTTTACCTTTATCCTTAAAGCCAGCAATGATATAACGATTGACCAGGATATGATTGTCAATTAAACTATCAATATCTGTCAAGTTTTTGGCATCTTCTAAGGTCAGAGCTTGAATCTCCTCACTCTTATGAGTTGCTGGAATTACTGTATTACGATAATCTATCCATCTTCTAAATGGTGAACTAATCGGAACTATTTTCTTGAAATATTTAGTTTTTTCTTCATCAGTTAGATTTTTCGTTGCCTCAGCTTCTAGATAATCTAGAGTATAAAGGACATCAAAACTTCCCTTCATGTAAGATTGCAAATCTTCTGCCGTTTTAAATCGATCAGGTGTCTTATTGTAAAATCCATCCTTATCACTCTCATCATATACAAAGTTGAGATTGAAATAAGTATCCTTTTCTGGATTATAGGAGTTTTCAAAAATACCACGCGCATAAAACTCTGCGGCTGTACCATCTCGACGACCGTGATTATTAAACAAGACCGTTCTATCTAGTAAGTGCGTCATTTCATGAGAATAAGTCGCTGAACCTCTATCATCCAGAACTCTATCTATAAAGTAACGGACACCTAATCCATTAGCCTCAGCTCCCACCTTACTTACTGGAGAATAGTAATTCATAGGAGTCATAAACTGGTCGACCCCCTTATCAGCTCCACTACCAGTAGCTGGTGACCAAGTGCTATCAATCTGGGCATTCGGATTACTTGTATATTTCTTCATCGTATCAATAATCAAGCGATTTGTCAGCAACTTATCACGATTTTCTGGTTTTGTTATACGATAAAGAGTATCGACATAGTTGGCTTGTTGTACAGCCGCCTTTTCAATTAAAGACTTGACTCTAGCAAGCTCAGCCTGGTACTTAGTTGGATTAGACTGGGCGAGAGAAGTATCTATATAGGAACCAATATTACCGTAAGTAATCGTCGCCATATTACTAATCACATAAACATTTGGTTCTTTCACATTCAAAAGTCCCAAAATAGCAGCCATATTAGCCTCTTGTTTACGAGGATCCTTTTCCCCAGCTGTCAACTTGCTATACAGCCCGACATGCGCTGAAGGATTTTCCTTAGATGGTTTTTCAACAATCATAGCTTGGCTAGATTTTTTAAGCCAGGTATCCGCATCATCTGACGTAAAGAGTTGGCGATTGCTGTCTAAAAATTCCTTCAAGCTAGCCTTACCTGTAATGGTAGATAAATACTTTGTAAATGTTTGAGGACTATTGGTCAATTTCATCTCTTCATAAGACATGGATCCTAATTTTTTCAAACTATCCAAGGCTGTCATTGTCTTATTACCAAATGAGCTTGGATTAAAGGCCAGAATATCACGAATATTCGTGTCCCCAAATTGAATATTATAAAAACGATTGATATAAGACAGTCCCAACAAAATCTGCTCTTTGTATTGCTCCAGCTCTTGTTTGACCTTGCTGCGATTTTCAGGGGTATCTCCTATAATTCCTAATGTATGCGAGGCAATCTTTTTGAAACTTGACTCAGCTTGCCTCTTCGTCTGATCAAAGCTTTCTTGGATTGACAGTTTTTGAAGATACTCTATGCGCAACATATCTTTGACCTCTTGGTCAGTGATATTTGGGTGTGTTTTTCTGAGCGCAATTCTCCTTGTTATAATATCTCGAGGATCATAGGTAGGCTCTAACTGTGCTTTTAGTTTACTGTCATGTAAGAAGTCTACTGACCTCGCGCTTGTGGTCAGAGCAGACACATCCACAGCATCTTCTCTCTCACTATTTGTTGGAAGGATGTGTGGTTTATCCTCCTGACTACCAACTAAAACAACTCTCGGTTTCATTGGTTTTGTTATTTGACTCACTTCTCGAGGATTAACCAATTCACCAGTTTGTTCATTGATAGCGTAGGTTCTGGTCAGTGTATTCTCACCAACTTCTCCTTCAGAGGCTACCTTTTCCATCTTTTTAGCAAGAGAAGAATCCTCTCTTCGTTCCTCAGTAACAGCAATCGGTTGTATTACTTTTTCCACATTACCAACTTGAATCACTTTATCGACTGCTGGATTTACTTGTCTAGTGGTGTCAGATACCGTCACCTGACCTGTTGCCTGGTCTAGTTGATAAGTCGTCCTAGTTTCCACCGAACCATCACGCCCTGCAACCGCTACTTCCTCTTTTCTGAACTCCAAAGCAGGATTCACCTGGTAGATCATTTTATGAGATAGGACAGTGGTTTCAACACTCGGTTTAGTTCCAACTTCTACAACTTGATCAACTTTGTTGGCTACTATTTTGACAGTTTTACTCTCAGAAATATTGCCACTTGCTTGATCTTTGGTATAGGTAGTAGTAACTTGTTCTTGTCCCTCAACACCCGAAATTTTTACTCTTGTAACGCCGTGGTCTAGCGCTTCATTCTTTTCATAAATGGTTTCATAAGGAACAGCTTTGGTCTCTACTTTGGTCTGAGGAATTTGAGTGTCTTCTTTAGTACCAACCAAGATTACTTTTTGTCGCATAGCTTTAGTTATTTCAGTTTTCTCAATTGGATTTGTTAATTCTCCTGTCTCCGGATTAACTTCATAAGTTTTAGTGACGGTTGTTTCCCCTTGCTCACCTGCATCTTCAACCTCTTCTTTTCCTTTTGGAAGTTCAGGGTTATCTTTTCTCAACTCGGTGATTTCTATAGGTGACACGATCTTTTCTACATTTCCAACTTTTACTATTTTGTCTTTAGCTGGAGTGTTTTCTGTTGTAGTTTCTTCTGAGATAGCTCCTGTTTCTTGATTTACTGTGTATGTTGTAGTTGATACTGAGCTACCATTCTCCCCTGGTGTTTCTTCTTGTTGCACATTGTAACTTAAATCTGACGATGCTTTATAAATTGTCTTAAAAGGAATTTCTTGTGATTGAACTGTTGGTTTTGTTCCTACTGCCGTTATTTTCGCTTGCATTGCTTTGGCTACTTTTGTTGAAACTTCTGGATCAGTTAATTCTCCTGTCGTCGAATTTACTTTATAAACACTTATAGTCGTTGTTTCTTCATCTTGACCTTGTTCTCTAACTACTTTAACCCCTTTATCAAGTGACTCATCCGCGATAAACTGTTCACGTCTTTTGGTTGTTGATCTTGTTTCTTCTACATTTCCAACCTTAACAACTCTATCTACTGGATGTTTTTCTATTTTTGTTGAAGTGTTTTCTACTATTTTCCCAGTACTTTCATCAAAACTGTAAGAAGTAGTTGTCACTTCCTTACCATTTTCGCCTGCTACTTCTACTCGTTGCTCTTTGTAATTTAAGGCTGGTGAAGCTTTATATGTTGTTTTATATTCCAATACTTTTTCTTTCGTTACTGGACTTGGGACAGTTGGTTGCTCTTGTGAATCTGACTGTTCTTGGGGAGATAAGGGTTCAGGCTGAACAGCTGATTCTGGTTCGTTTCCTTGACTTGGGTTGACCTCTGGAGATGGAGCCGTTTGTTCTGGTTGTTCTGGTTGTTTTTGGGGTTCTTGTGGGGCAGACTCACCAACATCCTTTACCCCCTCAACTGGATTCTCCAGCTGGTTCTCCTCACCCTTTTGTTCCGCAGGAGATTGATCTTCTTCGCGTCCTGATTCCATGGCTGGGGTTGCTGGTTCAGAATCTTTGGTCTCAGCAGTTGCTTTAGATGGTTGCTGGGACTCAGTACCTTGTGGGGCAGACTCACCAACATCTTTTACCCCCTCAACTGAATTCTCCAGCTGTTTCTCCTCACCCTTTTGTTCCGCAAGAGATTGATCTTCTTCGCGTCCTGATTCCACGGCTGGGGTTGCTGGTTCAGAATCTTTGGTCTCAGCAGTTTCTTTAGATGGTGGCTTAGACTCAGTACCTTGTTGGGCATGAGTTTGATTCTCCTCGCCCCCTGATTCCACGGCTGGGATTGCTGGTTCAGAATCTTTGGTCTCAGCAGTTTCTTTAGATGGTTGATTAGACTCAGTACCTTGTGGGGCATGAGTTTGATTTTCCTCACCCCCTGATTCCACGGCTGGGCTTGCTGGTTCTGGTTGCTTCGGCTCGGCTTTGGGTTTGTCAGGTGTTTGTTTCTCTCCTGGTGTTGCTTCTGTACCCGGCGTTTCTTCTGCTCCTGGTCTTGATTGTCCTATTCCATCAGCTGGTTTTGTCTCTGTTTCATTCTCTACTATTGGAGTTTTTTCAGGTTGAACTGGTCTACTTTCCTCTAGATCTGGAGTTACAGGTTGTGTTGGTTTTGGTGCAACTTCTTCCTTAGTCCCAACTACAATCACCTTGTCCACCGGATCTTTTGTGATTATATTTTCTATAACTTTGCTAGATTTTTCCCCATTAACGATAGTGACTTCCGTATAGATGGTGCGTTCACCAACAACACCTTCTTGAACAACTTTAGTTTGCCCTTTAGCTAAGGTTGCATCTTCTTGTTCTATCGTTTGGAAAACAACCTCCTCTGTAGTGATTAGCAATTCTGGTTTCTCTACTGTGGCATTTAACACACCTTCCTCAGGACTTGTTTTATAATCACTATTATCTTCTGCTTTCGGTTGTTCTACTTTGGGATTTCCTGCAACTTCTTCCTTAGGCCCTATAGGCACAATTTCATCAGGAGCTTCAACAATTTTCTCAACTGCGTAGGATGGTTGAGGAGATTGCACAAGGTCTTCAGTCGAGCTAAAATGAGATGCAGTCTGTGGTACAATCTTCTTAGATTGAGGTTCTGAACTTTCCTCCTTTTGAGATAATGCTGGCGACTCTACCTTATCAACAGAAAGTTCCTTACTAGCACTATCTCTTACCAAATAATATCCCGTAAATTCGTATCCTTGGACTCTTTCAGGACTTGGTAGAAACTGACCTTCTACTCTCTTAACAAGGGCTGGTTGCAATTCTACCAAATTTTCTAAAGCAGAGATGGATGCTACCCAGCCACCAACAGCAAAGACTGTCACAAGGAAGTAAGACGCTCCCCTTTTTCTCTTGATTAAAGTGAAGGAAAGCAATAATAATCCTGCTCCCAAGATAAACATCCCATCATTAGAAAAAAGACCTGTTTCTGGTAATCTTGTAGCCAATTTTCGATAGATAAAGTAGTATTCTTTTCCCTCTTTTACCTCAATTTTATTTTCTTCAAACCATTGCAACTCAGATTTCAGCTTTTCAGGTAAATCCTGCTCATCCAAATAATGACTTGAAATTAGTGTTGAACTCGTTGCGGTAGCCTGTACAGGTTGAGCACCCATACCAGCAAAAAATAAACTCGTTCCTAGCAAGACCGAGCAAGCTCCTATTGCATATTTCCTCAAAGAAAAACGCTGCTTTCTCTCAAATTGAAATTCTTCCATCCCATCTCCCATCATTCATTATTACTGTATATTTAGTATATCAGAAATAGTCTATATTCACAAATCTTTCTAGTTATTCCCTTATCATTCCAAGTTAAGGGCAACAACATACAATAATTTTTATTTAATACTCTTCGAAAATCTCTTCAAACCACGTCAGCGTCGCCTTGCCGTAGGTATGGTT
>NZ_VMML01000026.1:37927-66578 GCF_013277175.1 Streptococcus sp. 3167
TTTGATTTTCATTGAGTATAAATGTATATCAATATTTTTTGTTTTTCTTAATAAACGCAATGCAAAAAGAGCCTGTTGCCAAGCTCTTTAGTCTATTATTTCTTCTCAGCGCGAAGAGCTGACAAGATTTGTGTACGGATATCATCCACACCATTTGGAGTATTTGGTAAAAAGATGGTTTGATTTCCTTTAGAGGCAAAGGTGTTCAAGGTATCCAAATACTGGTTGGTCAAAAGGATGGACATGATTTGTTCTTCTGTCATGCCAACATTGGCTTCCTTGAGTTCGGTGATAGATTCTGCCAATCCATCCACAATCGCCTTACGTTGTTGGGCAATCCCCACACCATGAAGGCGGTCTTTTTCTGCTTCGGCTTCAGCTGCAGTGACAATTTTAATCTTATCGGCTTCTGCCAATTCTTGCGCTGCGACCCGTTTGCGTTGCGCCGCATTGATTTCATTCATGGATTGCTTAACTTCTGCATCTGGCTCCACCTTAGTAATCAAGGTTTTCACGATAATGTAGCCGTAAGTGGTCATTTCTTCTGCTACTTGGTGTTGAACTTCAAGGGCAATCTCATCTTTTTTCTCAAACAATTCGTCCAAGGTTAATTTGGGAACAGAAGAGCGAAGAGCATCTTCGATATAAGATTTAATCTGAGATTCTGGACGCATGAGTTTATAGTAGGCATCTGTCACGCTCTGCTCATTGACACGGTACTGAGTCGCTACATTCATCATCACGAACACATTGTCCTTGGTCTTGGTCTCAACCACAATATCACTTTGCAGCAAGCGCAACTGAATGCGTGCTGCAATCGAGTCAATCCCAAAAGGCAAGCGAATATGAATACCGCTGTTGGAAACCTTTTGGTATTTCCCAAAGCGTTCAATAATCGCCACCGACTGCTGATGAACCACATAAACTGTACTCAGTGTGACTATCACCAATAGGAGCACACAAACAATCAGAAAAATCATGAAAAATATTGCCATAATGGAACCTCCACAAGTATTTTTCTAGTATTATATCACATTTAAAGAAGGCTGTGCCGTTTTTACTGCGATTTTTCCTGAAATGTCAATAATTAGAGGTGAAACTGCATTTCAAGTTAGTAATCTCTTTTTTTCACTGCATTAACTTCTATAGAATCTTCATCCATAGTCAGAGAATGACTTGCCTTAACTTTTCTCTCGTGCTATACTATTTATGAAATTAATGAATAGGAGATATTTCATGAAATCAGCAAAAACTACTGTTACAATCCTTTCTGCACTTGCATCTGTCGTCTTATTATCTAGTTGTGCAACAAAGTCTACAGAAACACAGACAAGCAATAAGAGCTCATCTGATAATCAGATTACAATGACATATGACCAACTACGGTCAAGAGAAAATACTATGTCAACCCTTTGGTATCAAAAATCAGCTGAAACCAAAGCCTTGTATCTACAAGGTTATAATGTTGCCACAGATCGTCTAAAGGAATTACTGAAAACAGAATCAGACAAGCCTTATTCAATCATTTTGGACTTAGATGAAACAGTCTTAGATAATAGTCCTTATCAAGTTCAAAATATCAAAGACGGAACAGCATTCACACCTGAAAATTGGGATATTTGGGTTCAAAAAGCTGCAGCAAAAGCCGTCCCAGGAGCCAAGACGTTTCTTCAATTTGCCAATCAAAACGGCATCCAAATTTACTATATTTCTGACCGCTCAGTTAATCAAATAGATGCTACGATTAAAAATCTAGAAAACGAAGGAATCCCTGTACAAGGGCGTGATCACCTCATGCTCTTAGAAAGTGGTGTAAAATCCAAAGAAGGGCGTCGCCAAGCAGTTCAAGAGAAAACTAATCTAGTATTACTATTTGGTGATAACCTCGTAGACTTTGCAGATTTTTCGAAGATTTCTGAATCTGACCGTGATAAACAACTTGAAGAATTGCAAAAAGAATTCGGTGAAAAATTCATCATCTTCCCAAATCCAATGTACGGATCATGGGAAACAGCTGTCTACGCTGGCAATAAATTGGATGCTAAAGGTCAAGTGGAAGAACGCCAAAAGGCTTTGCAAGGTTTTAATAAATAAAACAAATAAGCTGATTCTATATAAACTAAGGTTAACTTACAATCTTCAAAAAGTGGATAGGAAGGAATTCTGATAATCAGAAAACTTTCCTATCCACTTTTTTAATTGATATAACATCAAGCTTTTATACATCTGATACTATACGTTTTTCTGATTTTAAAGACTTTGTCGCCTAGACCCTATATTTCAAGCATTAAGTGACCTTGATGATATAAATTTATTGTGGTATACTATTTTTGTCATCGGTTACCGATTACGTTCCTATGGGTTCGTGAGAGGAGGTGAAACTAATGAGCCTTATCATAGAGCTCGCTCTTACTATTATAGCGGATGTTATAGCTGGAATTATCTTGTATTTCGTCTGCAGATGGCTAGATAGTAAGGGGTAGACCGAGTGACTAGCCTATCAACACCCGTTAAATCGCTAAGATACGTCAAAAAAGCCCTTAACTACGGCAATAGTTAAGGGCTTTGGTGTTCTAATGAACCTTATCAACTAACTACATTTTAGCATATAATCTACAATAGTTCAAGCATTAAGTGACCTTGATGATCTAAATTTAGTGTGGTATAATACTTTTGTCATCGGTTACCGATTACGTTCCTATGGGTTCGTGAGAGGAGGTGAAACTAATGAACCTTATACCAGAGCTTGCTCTTACTATTATAGCGGATGTTATAGCTGGAATTATCTTGTATTTCGTCTGCAAATGGCTAGATGGTAAGAAGTAGACCGAATGACTAGCCTATAAACACCCGTTAAATCGCTAAGATACGTCAAAAAAGCCCTTAACTATGGCAGTAGTTAGGGGCTTTGGTGTTCTAATGAACCTTATACACTAACTACATTCTAGCATATAAGCCCAAATATTTCAAGAGTTTTATTTATTATTTAAAGTTCCTTAGCTCTGAAAGGTATTTGATTTTTCATCAATTCATTTAAAAATACTATACAAATTTCTTTACATTTTCCATAAGTGTGATATAATGAACTCAATAAGATAACTTGTGAAGGATAAACGCTGGGTCCCAGAATGGGGTAGACTGAAAGGTTGAGCATTCCTATGTGCCTGGGGTTATCTTTTTATTTTGATTTTTTAAGGCTCTCTACAAAGTTTAGAGGGTCTTTTTCTATTTCTGTAATGATAAAGTCAACAAATTGCTGTGAATAGGTATAGTGCTCAGACTTACCTATTTTATGGTAATATGCAAATTTCTCGTCAGTTTTTATTGAATAGAAATCAATGATTAAGGTTAGAACATATTGATTGAAACCAGATTTATAATTTAATTTGATATTCTTCTTGTTTAATCGATCATTTACAACTGAGATGATATTCCCGTATGAATATTTGTGAGTCTCTGATGGATCTTTTAAATCTTTTACTATTGCTACTTGAGAGGGAGATTGATTTGCAATTGAGACAACGAAGTCAGCTTCAGACTTTTTCTTTGTGATGTATAGGTTTTGTTTTACACCGATTGCAAATTTATCTGAATTATACTCAGAAACAAGAACATCTATAGCATTTGCTTGCTGAATAAACTTTTCTGCAATTTCCGCTGGGTATTTTAGTCTGATTTGTTCATTTGTCAGAGGCTCATAACTTGCTGATATAGTTAGGAAATTTTGTGCAATGGTCTCAGTGATGTCTCTACCATGAAATCTCTGAAGTTCATTGACATAGTTAAGTACACACGCTTGAAATAGTGGAGCGTACTTTAGTTCGTAATCCTCTGTAATATAATGTGTGCTGATATTTCTAAGCTCAATAATACGCTCCAGATTTAGTCGAATTCGTGTACTATCATCGGAATAAATTTTCTTGATAACATTTTCAAGGCTGAGAGTTCTATCTGGATTATCCTTAAAATAGATTGATAGATTTCTATTTAGCATTTCAGACTTCAACATCAACTCCCAAGCATTACATATGAAAAAACTGAATCCTTCAATACGATATTTGATTGTAGGCTTGTTGTAAATTTCCAGCCCCATAATAAAGGCCTCAACACTTTTATCAACAAGTCGTTGACTTAAATTTTTCATATTTTTCTTCCCTCCAATCTAACTATTAAGCAATCTTTTTAATAAAAACAGTTGCTTTTTATTTTTTTCTTATTCATTTGTCAAATTTGCTGTTTTTACAGTTTAGTTTATAAAGTCGGATTTCCCTTCCTCCATAATTTTCTTTTATAAAACATCAAGCCCTTAACTGACATCTGATTACTAAACAGGTAACTTACGAAAAATACGCAGACATATCAGAATTACAAGAGAATTTCTAATATCACTATATCGCTTCTTTTATTAAAGACTAACTTTTTTGTTAAAATGTTTATACTCAACAAAAATCAAAGAGCAAATTAGAAAACTAGGATTATATATTCCTGTAGAATATACCAAAACACCCCTTAACTATCGCACTAGTTAGGGGCTTTGGTGTTCTAATGAACCTTATCCGATAAAATTATTCTAACATACAGGCCCAGATATTTCAAGAGTTTTATTTATTATTTAAAGTTCCTTAGTTCTGAAAGGTATTTGATTTTTCATCAATTCATTTAAAAATACTATACAAATTTCTTACATTTTCCATAAGTGTGATATAATGGACTCAATAAGATAACTTGTGAAGGATAAACGCTGGGTCCCAGAATGGGGTAGACTGAAAGGTTGAGCATTCCTATGTGCTGGGGGGTATCTTTTTATTTTGATTTTTTAAGGCTCTCTACAAAGTTTAGAGGGTCTTTTTCTATTCCTGTAGAATATACCAAAACACCCCTTAACTATGGCAGTAGTTAGGGGCTTTGGTGTTCTAATGAACCTTATCCGATAAAATTATTCTAACATACAGATCCAGATATTTCAAGAGTTTTATTTATTTTTTAAAGTTCTGGAAAGGTCTATAATGAAGTTAGCCATCTAGTATCAAAAAACCAACTAGCTCCTATGAACTAGTCGGTTTCTAATCAATGTGCCAACATTTCTTGGGCGATTTCTTGGCCAGATAGGTTATCTGGATAGTAGGTTGGCCAGTTGTCCATTTCTTCAAAGAGGGCTTCTTGGCTTGTGCCTCCAAAGAAGATATGGAAATGTTCTGCCTTAACTGGGGCGATATTGTGGTCACTAAACTGAACATACTTGAATTGTCCAGCGTCCGCATCTGTCGCTTCAAAGAGGAAGCGCACACCACGATTACCTTTCTTGTAAGTTAAGATTTTCTTACCAACATACTTATAAGTATATTTCTTGCTTTGTCCACCTTGAATAAATTCCATAGTGTTATCAGTAATGTTAATCTTAGTGACATCTGTCTGATAGCCTTTTGTATAGTAAGCCTTGTACTCAGCCTGGGTCATCTTACCAGTCAACTTAGCCTTGTAGTCAAAGACTTGGTCAAACGTGCCATCTTCAAGGAAAGGATAAACTGATTGCCAATTACCTGCATAGTCACTCAAGGTACGATCCTTGACATCGGCATCCTCAAAGTAACCATTTTGAACTGTCTTGGTATCCTCTGCTTTTTCAGGCTCGATTGCTGGACCTTCTTGGTCTGTTGTTTGTTTCAAAGCCTTGAGGTTTTTCTCCATAACGGAAATGTAGTTTTCGCCAGCCTTGGTATCCTCTTCTGTCAGACTTTCTAAAGGATTGAGAACATCTGTTTTGACACCTGCCTCTTTTGAAAGTGTGTTAGCAAGGGCTTGTGAAGCATTTTCTTCAAAGTAGATATAGGCAATTTTATTTTTCTTGACGTACTCTGTCAATTCTGCCAGACGTGCAGCTGATGGCTCTGCATCTGGAGAGAGACCTGAGATTGCGACTTGTTTGAGTCCATAGTCCAAAGCAAGGTAGTTAAAGGCTGCGTGCTGAGTCACAAAGCTCTTTTGTTTGGCTTGAGACAAACCTTCTGCATAAGCCTTATCCAAGGCTTGTAATTTTTCGATATAGGCAGCAGCATTCTTTTCAAAGGTCTCTTTTTTATCAGGATAATCTGCTGACAAGCTATCACGGATGTGCTCTACAAGTTTAATGGCACGAACTGGTGATAACCAAACATGGGGATCGAACTCATGGTGATGGCCTTCTTCGCCATGGTCATGGTCTCCCTCTTCTTCCTCACCACCTGGCAAAAGCAACATATCACCTGTCGCCTTGATGGTTTTCACTTTTTTCTTATCCAAAGTATCTAGCAATTTAGGAACCCAAGTTTCCATGTTTTCATTTTCATAAACGAAGGTATCTGCATCTTGGATTTTGGCAACTGCCTTGGCAGACGGTTCATATTCATGGGGTTCTGTACCGGCACCGATGAGGAGTTCTACATTAGCAGTATCTCCTGCGACTTGCTTGGTAAATTCATAGACAGGGTAAAAGGTTGTCACGATATTGAGTTTGCCATCTGCCTGTTTTTGATTGGAACAAGCCACTAAAAACAAGGCACATAGACTGGCTAGTAATAAGCTAATTTTTTTCATCTTAGTCTCCTATTTGATAAAACGTCTTACTAAACTAATGAGCAAGAAAACAGTTACAAAAATAATAGTAATACTTGCACTTGCAGGTGTTTCTGCATAGTAGGAAATGTAAAGTCCTGCTACCATTCCCAAAAATCCAATCGCACTGGCAAGCAGCATAACCGATTTAAAGTTTTTCCCCAGACGCAGGGCAATACTAGCTGGCAAGATCATAATGGTCGATACCAGAAGAGCTCCCGCAGCAGGAATCATAAGGGCAATGGCCACCCCCGTCACCATGTTAAAAAGAATGGACATGGTACGAACTGGCAAGCCATCCACAAAGGCCGTATCCTCATCAAAGGTCAAGATATACATCGGACGAAGGAAGAGGAAGGTCAAGATCAAAACAACCGCCGCAATGACAAAGAGGGAAATGACCTGCTCCTCACTAATAGTCACAATCGAACCAAAAAGATACTGGTCCAAACTCATAGAACTGGAGCTTTTGCCCTTGCTCATGACAATCAGAGAAACAGCCAAACCTGTCGACATGAGGATAGCTGTCCCGATTTCCATAAAGCTCTTGTAAACCGTACGGAGATACTCCAGAAAGGCCGCCGCAATCAAGACAATAGCAATAGTTGAAATAGTCGGAGAAATCCCCAAAACCAACCCAAAGGCTACACCTGAAAGAGAGACGTGGCTGAGGGTATCACTCATCAAACTCTGACGACGCAAGATAAGGAAGGTTCCTAATACCGGCGAGAAAAGACTCATGGCAATAACTGCTAGAAAGGCGCGTTGCATAAAGTCATAAGATAATAAACTAAGCATGGCCCACCTCCTGATCATTCTCATGAACGTTGAAACAACGCCATGGCGAGTCTTGGTTACGGACTAGATGAATATTGCGGTCCGCATAGTCCTTAACTTCTTCAGGGTCATGGGTAATCATCAAAACAGCCTTGCCATGATGATGGGCGCTGTGGTGCATGAGTTCGTAAAATTCGTTTTTACTTCCTGCATCCATCCCCGTTGTCGGCTCATCTAGGATAAACACATCTGGATCCGAAGCAAACATACGCGCAATCACCGCTCGCTGCTTCTGTCCCCCAGATAGAGATCCCAAGCGTTTGTCTCGGTGTTCCCACATACCAACTGAGTCCAGACTAGCCTTGATATGCTCCTCATCATGAGCATTCAAGCGACGGAACCAGCCTTTTCGCGGATAGCGACCCGACTTGACAAATTCATAAACCGTACTTGGAAAACCTGCATTAAAACTGGCAATCTGTTGAGGAAGGTAAGCTATTCTCAATTTCTTACCCTGCGTATTTGTCTTTGAAATGGTCACCCTACCAATGCGTGGTTGGAGAATTCCAAGACTGGCCTTGATCAGTGTCGTCTTAGCTGCCCCATTTTCCCCAGTCAAGGTAACAAATTCCCCACTATCAACACTATAATTGATATGTTCAAGAACGGGCTCCTTATCATAATAGAAGGATAAATCCTCTACCGTAATGTATCTCATTATTTGATTTCTCCTACTAAAGCAGTCAAAAACCGCTGGATTACTTTTTGTTCATTTGGAGTAAACTGAGTCGCCACTTGTTCATAGGTTAAAAGTGTATGCTCATGGTGATGATGGTGCTCCTCAGCGATTGGACGAGCCAAATCAGTCAATTGATAAAAAATCACACGCGCATCCTTAGGATCTTTAGATGTTTCCAACATTCCTTCCTTGACCAAAGACTTAATGGCCTTGGTAACTGCCGCCTGACTGACATTGAGGCGACGGGCCAATTCTGAATTTGTTAAAGATTCCTCCGACAAGAGCATGAGGATATGCTCCTGAGTATTGGTCAGAGCCACCTCACTAGTGCAATGACCTATTAAAATTTCATGCTGATTTTCTGCCTGTAAAATCACCTCATTCAAAAAGGTATCGATATCCTTCGCTAGCTGTCTCATATCTGACTCCTTTCCTTTTGGACTTCTCTTTTTTAAGAGAAAAATACTATTCTGTGGAATTTTGTTTACCAGTTAATTATATCACAAGCAAAAAAAGAGTCAAGAAAAAACGTAAAAATCGTCTTCATTCTTGAACTCTTCTATATTATGATCTATTGAAATTCTTTGACATCTCCATCGTATGTCGCCCAGTCTTTGCTGAAAAAGCGCTCATTCAGATGGTAAGTCGGAGCTGGTGTGGGATTGGATAGGAAAGGATCAACTGCCTTGTCAAAAGCCAACCAACCCAACCAACCAAGGTGGATGGTATCCTTCATAAAGAAAGGATCCCCGCCATCCTTAGAAAAATCTGCTATATTGGTAAAACCTTGACTCTCTAACTGGTAGCGAATCTTCTGCACCGTTTGTTGGTACATATCCTCTCGTAGACCAGCATAATCCATCCATTTTTTATTAACAGGTGGAATGATAAAAATCGGGTTTACCTTGGATTTAGAAAACTGGGTTAAAACTAACTGCAGGTCATTATACTCTGGCGACTTGAGATAGGTGAAGTTTTTCTGAGAATCCTTTAATTTCTTCAAATCCTTCTTAATCTGCTTATTATAGAAATCATTCTCCATTCCCAGATCATTATTGGAAGTATTCTTTTCTGCATCTGATTTGACAACATCTTCTATTGCTTGATAAGAAAACTGGTCTGGCAAGGTCTTTAAATACTTAACTACATGCTTACCATAATTAACATAGCCTCTAACTGAAAACTGTCCAAAAAAGGAAGCCTGGCGTTCATTAAACCGAGCCAATAATTCAATCGTCTCATTGTCTGCCGTCGACAATTCTTCTTTGCTTGCCAACTTCTGAACCAAATCCTTCATAGCTACGTTGGGAAACTGCTGTAGTAAGCGAGTCGCCGCATATTGGCTAGCCTGATCTCCAGATTGATGTTCCAGAAAACTGGTCAACTGGTCTCCATTAAAATACTGCTGGAAGGCTGCTGGCTCATAGCCATTTTTACTGAACCACTGAGGTGAGATAACATACACAACTTGTTTATTCTCCAGTTGTGGCAACATCTGTTGCATTCCAAAATACTGGTTAAGCGATGCAGCTCCCCTCTGTCCTAAAAGATAAGGACGGTAGGAGCGATTGTATTTCTCAGCTAATACCGCAGGATGAGCACCGTCAAAACGAAGCCATTCACTAGAGCCAAAGAAGGGAACAAAACGCATATTTGGATCAGATAGTGCTCTGACTTTTTGACTTCGCTCCTTAAAACTATCGATAGTAGTAGCCACTGCTGAACGCTTTTCAGCTCCTAGATTATGACGCATCTCAGTAGGATAAAAGAAAATGAGCAGAAAAACCAACAAACCAGCTATCAAGACCGGTCCGAAGATCGTCCATAAGCGTTTAAGCATTTTGTAGCTCCACAATGCCAGCTATAATTTTATTAGCCGTATTCCAGTCATCACGACCAAACTCTGTCACAGGGACACGAATGTCAAAACGGTTCTCAATCTCCACAATCAACTCAACCGTTCCCATACTATCCAAGACACCTGCATCAAAAAGATCTTCATCCATCATGTCAGAAACATCTTCCATAAACAACTCATCAATAATTTCGATAACTTCTGATTTGATATCCATATTTTATTTCCTTTTATTTTTTAAACCATAAATCATTCAAAAATCCAGAAAAGATTAAGAATGACAGCATGACGACATGGAAGGTGACAACCATGCCAAGCAACTGAATCCAGCGATTCTCAGGTAGGGCAGCCTTCCCTGCTTTTTTCCGTTCCTTATTGAGCGTTTTTTTCTTGCGAACCCAGACATCATTGATGACCAAGCCCAGTCCATGAAAGAGTCCATAGGCGATGTAGTACCAGGTCACACCATGCCAAAATCCCATAATCAGCATATTTACAATATAGGCCACACTTGAGGTTACATTGCGATTCTTAAAGACCTTCTTTCTGGTCAATACCATCACCATTCGCATAAAGACAAAGTCACGGAACCAGAAAGAGAGACTCATATGCCAGCGATTCCAAAATTCCTTTAAATCCCTTGATAAAAATGGTTTGTTAAAGTTGATAGGGCTACGGATTCCCATCAAATTTGAAATGGCTAAGGCAAACATAGAATAACCTGCAAAGTCAAAGAAGAGTTCCAGACCAAATGTATACATAACTGCCAAGGCATAGAGGTTAAAGAAGCCACCTGACTGCAAGGCTAGATTCTTCAAAGGAGGCAACAAGGTTTCTCCTAAAACATGAGCTAGGATAAACTTGTACAAAAAGCCCCACATGATATAGCGAACAGATTCATCCAGCATATCCATCAACTCATCCCGCTCAGGAATGGCCTGATAATTTTCATTAAATCGCTTAAAGCGATCGATTGGGCCACTTGAAAAAGTCGGCATGAAGAGAAGGAAACGAAGGAATTCCCAGAGGGTAAAATCCTTAATCACTCCATCTCTCAGCTCGATGATAATCCCAACCGAACGAAAGGTCAGGTAAGAAATTCCCAAAAAACCAAGCAAAGACTGCGTTCCATTGATAGCCGGCTGCACCTTGACAAAGATAATCGGAAGGAGGGATAGAAAGCTAACTAGGTAGAAGACCCACTTGCCATCCTTACTTTTTCGATAATGCTTGTAGAAGAGTACGAGCAATATTTCCCAGCACAGATAAATACCCAAGGCAGCTAGTTGATTGGTCTTCCCACCTACCAACATGGTGACGATAAAGAAGAGGCTAACCAGCACTTCATACCAGGCAAAGCGTTTCTTGAAAAAGAGGCCGATAAAGATGGGCAAGGTTGCAGCAATCACATAGACAAAATACTGAGGATTGCCGTATGGCTCTAAATGAGGAAGCTGTTGAAAGAACTCCATCATCTCTTATTCACCTCGTTAATCAATCCTTTAATGTCAATCTTTCCATTTGGAGTCAGTGGCAAACTGTCTTGATAAAGGAATTTAGACGGCATCATGTAGGACATCATGATGTCTGTCAAATCTTCCTTGATGGCCTTGGTAATATCGATATCACGCTCAAACTGCTCACGCACACCATCTTTTAAGATGACATAAGCCAATAGATTTTGCACCTTGTGGTCCTTATTATAGCGCGGTACTGCGACAGCAGACTCGATAAAGCGAGACTTGTTGAGGTTTTGAGAGACATCTTCTAACTCAATGCGGTAACCGTTGAACTTAATCTGGAAGTCCATGCGTCCGCCGTAAAGAAGCAAGCCCTCATCTGTCATGGTTCCTACATCTCCAGTATGATAGGCTGGCAGACCTTCAAACTCAAAGAAGGCTTCCGCTGTTTTTTCAGGATTGTTCATATAACCTTTTGAAACGGCTGGTCCAGAAACAATGATTTCTCCCTGTTCGCCATTTGGCAGTTTATTTCCTTCCTCGTCAATGATAAAGGTTGGAGAATCAGCCTTGGTATAGCCGATTGGTAGACGTTTGAGAGTCGCTAGCATCTCATCTGTCACGGCAACTGCTGACAGGGCCACTGTCGCTTCTGTTGGACCGTAGGCATTGATAATACGGGCATTTGGGAAACGCTCGCGTAGTTTTTGAGCTGTTTTAACCGTCAATTCTTCACCATCAAAGTAGAAATGCGTAATACCTGGCATTTTCTCACTGTTGAAGTCTTCAGACAACATGGCCATATCCGCAAAAGAAGGGGTTGATGTCCAGATAGCGATTGGCAATGAAAAGATGGTCGCAAAGAGTTGCTTAAAGTCCTGAGTAATAGCTGAAGGAAGAGCGAAAAGCGTACCACCAAGTGCCAAGGTCGGTGCCCAGTACATGACAGACAAGTCAAAAGAATAAGGTGGCTGAGCCAGCATTTGCGGACGACTTGGCGTCGCAAATTCCTTATCCGTAATCATCCAGTTGGTAAAGCTGAGGAGGTTATCATGTGAAATCTGCACTCCCTTTGGCTTACCAGTCGTACCAGAAGTAAAGATGATGTAGTAGTTATCATCGCCCTTGACTGGATGCGTGATCTCATAGCTAGTCCCTTGAGCAAAGGCTTCTTGAACCTGAGCTAGATTCATCATCGGTGTAGAAACCTGCTCCAATGGAAAGTCTGAAATGGCAATAATCAAACTTGGCTCCGCTACTTCTAAAATAGCTGAAACTCTCTCCAAGGCCGAATGGCTATCAATTGGAATGTAGGCATGCCCCGACTTAGTCAGCGCTACAAAGGTTGCCAACATTTCATATTCTTGGCCACCAAAAACGACCACAGGAGACTTCTCAGGCAAGCCTAGTTGGTCAATGGCTGCAGCCAAACTATCCGAATCAGCCTTCAAATCTCCATAAGTGTGTTCCTGCCCCCAAACATTGTAAACAGGATAGTTAGGCTGGGTCTGAGCAAAATGCTCAATGGTTTCAATCATATCTGCTATTGGTTTATTTGACACAATAGGGATTCTCCTTCAAGTTAAAATTCATTATAGATAAAGCTTCCTTGACCCTGACCAAGATAGCTAAAGAAGTAAAGCAGCCCTAGAAAGATAAGAAAATACAAGGCTGTCCGACCAAGAAAGAGGTACAATTCTTTTCTCTGTTTCATCAAGAAAAACCATTCATTTCTGTAATTTTCCGCTAAAATAAGAGTGATTCTTACTAGCTTATTTTTCTACCATTGTACCACTTTATATAGTATTTTTTCAATTGTTTACCATATATTTTCAATAGATTTCAGTTTATTTTAAGGATTATGCGGTTTTTCTATGAATATTTTAAAAGAAAAAAGCCTGAGATTTTCATCTCAAGCTCTATCAAAATAATTATTTTCTAAATTAGAAAAGTGAGAATACAAGCACAGCCAAGGCTGCACCAATAACAGGTCCCACAACAGGAATCCAAGCGTAAGACCAATCTCCGTCTCCCTTGTTTGAAATTGGAAGGATACTGTGCATGATACGAGGACCGAGGTCACGCGCAGGGTTCAAGGCATAACCTGTTGTCCCACCTAATGATAGACCGATACCGACAATCAAGGTCCCCACTGCAAAGGTTCCGATACCTGCCTGAAAATCGTAAAGACCCAAAGCAAAGATTGTCAATACCAATACAAAAGTTCCTAGGATTTCACTAATCAAGTTTGATACAGTATCTTTGATAGCTGGTCCTGTGCTGAAAGTAGCCAAAATATTTCCTGCATTTTCTTCTGCCTCATAATGCGGTTTGAATTGCAACCAAACCAGAATCTGACCCAGCATAGCCCCTGCGAACTGAGCTAGGATATAAGGGAAAACGGAAGCCCAAGGCAAACCACCTTTCAAGGCCACACCAATCGTCACAGCTGGGTTTAAATGAGCTGGACTGAGCTTGCCAGATACAAATACTGCAACCGCAACTGCAATCCCCCAACCCATAGTAATCACAATCCAACCTGAGCTGTTGCTCTTGGTTTTTGGAAGAACCACACCTGCAACAACACCATTTCCTAGAAGAATCAGGATTAAAGTCCCCAAAAATTCTCCAAATAATTCATTCATCATCTTTCTGTCTCCATTAAAAAGAAGGAGAGGGTAGACTAGGAGTCCTGCCCGCCACCTCTTTTATTTTTTCTTAATTTTTTAATTCTGCTAAATCATTATTAGCAAGAGCTGCTTCGACATCCGCACGGTAAGCTGCTTTTTCTTCTTCTGTCCAGTCATAGAATCGTCCCATTTCATCCAAAACTGGCTCAACGATGCTGTCCAAACTATCACGCATAAAGAGCATATGGTTGGTACGACGAAGAAGGAAGTCAACCGGGCTAAGAGTCAACTCGTTGCGCATTGCATAGTGAAGGGACAAAGTATCTGCCAAACTGAGTCCTGGCGCTTGTTCCAAGCTGTGAGCAAGGGCAAAGACTTTCGGTGCATTTGAACCGTAAAGATTTGCTAGGTAATGGGCTTCCTTGCTATCCAAGCCACGTGAAACTCCAAGTTGCGCAAAGGCTTCGATTTCTGAGTCCACATTTGCTGGATTCAATTCTCCACCTGAAACAGGGTAAGTCTTCGAGTTGATGAGTTTAAAGCTACGGTCAAATTCTGCTTTGAGGATATCAACCACGCGCTCCATAGCTCCTTCAGCCATCTTACGGTAGTCTGTGATTTTACCACCAGCAAGAGTCAAGAGACCATTATCATCACGGTCCAAGCTAGACCCACGAGAAACTGCAGATGGATCCAAATGTTTCTCAGATGTGCTACTTTCAAGCTTGCTGACAGCAGACTCAACATCTTCACGTGTTTTTTCTTTGGAGAGATAAGATTCAACAGTCGCAATCAAGTTGTCAAAGCTTTCATCACTGATGGTACCGTTATTTCCACCATTATAGTCAGAGGCACTGTTCCCTGCAATCAATGGACGAAGACCTGCCCAGCTACTTTCAATGTCAGCAACTGTAATATTCGCTTCTGGGAAGCGGTTGTTGACAATACCAAGTAGGTAATCTACATCTTCTTGAGTTACTTTTGGATGCTCCAAATCACCTGTATAGTCTGTATCAGTTGTACCAAAGTAGGTCTTGTTTTCACGTGGGAGAACAAAGACCATACGACCGTCACCCAAACCTGTGTCAAAGTAAACTGGCTGTGAAACCTTGATTTTGCTTGAATCCACTACCAAGTGAACTCCCTTAGTTGGGCGCATTTGTGAGAATTGCGTTCCCTTATTAGACAAATTACGTACTTTATCACTCCAAGGACCTGTTGTATTAATAACCAGACGGGCCTTGATTTCAAATACTTGGTCTGTCAAGAGATCACGAGCTACAACACCTGTAATCTTGCCACTTTCGTCAAAGAGGAAGCCTTCTGCCTTCACGTGGTTGGCAATGAGGGCACCGTCTTGGTTGGCACGTTTGATGTTTTCAATCACGAGACGCGCATCGTTGTTACGGAAGTCAAGATACACTCCACCTCCTACCAAGCCTTCTTTCTTCAAGTTTGGCTGGCGTTCCAAGACTTGATTCTTACTCAAAACCTTGTTAGCAGCTGGTGTATTGTTGACACCTGCCAAGAGGTCGTACAAGTCCATGGCTACTTTAAGACGGAAGAGGCTAAAGGTCGCTCCATCTTCATCGTAAACTGGTAAGAGCATTGGGTCTGGTTTTGGAATGTGTGGAGCAATTTGTTGTACTACTGCACGTTCTGAAACCGTATCTGATACTACTTCTACGTCGAATTGTTTGAGGTAGCGAAGACCGCCGTGAACCAATTTTGTTGAACGGCTGGATGTTCCTTCTGCGAAGTCCTGCATTTCAATCAAACCGGTCTCAAGACCGCTAGCTGCCGCCTGCAAGGCTACACCAGCCCCTGTGATTCCTCCCCCGATAATCAAGAGATCCAGGGTGCGTTCCTGCATTTTTTTAATTGACCATTCACGTGTTTTCTTTGAAAATTCCATATTTACACACCTTCTAAATAAATCGCTTTATTCTGCCAGTATTAGTCGTCTACTTCCGCAAAGACTTGCGTTGCTTTCACAGCCTTCTTCCAGCCCTTGTAGAGTTGTTCCTTGCGCGATTCGTTCATCGATGGTTCAAAGAGTTCTCCTGTCTCGTTCAAAAGTTTCAACTCATCCAAGTTTTTCCAGTAACCTACTGACAAACCTGCTAGGAAGGCTGCTCCTAGAGCTGTTGTTTCCAAGTTTTTAGCGCGTGCAATGTCAATGCCTAAAATATCAGCTTGGAACTGCATGAGGAAGTTATTCATGGCTGCACCTCCATCCACTTTCAATACTTGAATAGCTGTTTGAGCATCCACCTGCATTGTGTCAATAATATCACGTACTTGATAAGCAATTGATTGAAGAGTTGCCTTGATAAAGTCTTCTTTGCTTGTTCCACGAGTCAAACCAAAGACAGAACCGCGAGCATTTTGGTTCCAGTATGGTGCTCCTAGTCCTGTAAAGGCTGGAACGACATAAACTTCATCATCATTGTGAGAATCACGAGCATATTTTTCAGATTCTGGTGAATTTTCAACCATGCGAAGACCATCACGAAGCCACTGAATAGCACTTCCTGCGATGAAGATAGAACCTTCCAAGGCATAATAAACCTTACCGTTGATTCCGTAACCAATGGTTGTCAAGAGGTTGTTTTCAGACAACTGCATTTCTTCACCAGTATTCATGATGATGAAAGATCCTGTTCCATAAGTATTCTTGACCATACCAGGTTCAAAGGCCAACTGTCCAAAGAGGGCTGCTTGTTGGTCCCCAGCCATACCAGAAATTGGCACTTGTCCACCGTAGAAATGGAATGGCGCTGTCTTACCGTAGATTTCAGAGTTAGAACGAACTTCTGGCAGCATAGCCTTCGGAATGTTGAGAATTTCCAAAATCTCATCATCCCATTTGAGTTCTTTAATGTTATAAAGCATGGTACGAGCTGCATTTGAGTAGTCAGTCACGTGAGTCGCACCGTCAGTCAATTTCCAAACCAACCAAGTATCGATAGTACCAAAGAGCAATTCCCCTTTTTCTGCTCGCTCTTGAGCGCCCTCTACATGATCCAAAATCCAACGAACCTTGGTAGCAGAGAAATAAGCATCAATAATCAAACCAGTCTTTTCATGGAATTTTTCCACATAACCTTGGCTTTTCAGCTGTTCAGCCAGAGGAGCTGTCTGACGTGATTGCCAAACGATAGCATTGTAGATAGGAAGTCCTGTTTTCTTATCCCAAACGACCGTTGTTTCACGTTGGTTGGTAATCCCGATTGCCTCAATCTGACTTGGTTTCACACCACTTTCGATGAAAGCTCCAGCAATAACAGACTGGACGGAATTCCAAATTTCATTGGCATTGTGCTCTACCCAACCTGCCTGAGGGAAAATCTGGGTAAACTCTTTTTGACTCGAGCTAACCTTTTCCCCTTTTTTGTTGAAAATGATGGCACGAGAACTTGTAGTTCCCTGGTCAATGGCCATGATGTATTTTTCTTGTGACATGTGCTGTCCTCCTGATAAAGATCTTGAGGTGTTCCCTCTTTACACTTACTAGTATACAAAATAAAGCGCTTTCCTGTTCATCAACTTTTTTTAATTTTTTAAAAAATGTGAGGAGATTGTGTGAATTTCACAAAAAAGGCCTCAAAAGTTAGATTTAATAACCTATTTTAATGAAGAAGTAGCTAATAAGAGTATTTTTGCTAAGATTTACGATATGAAAAGTTTACATAATGCAATTATTTAATACCCATTCATAGTGTGATATAATATTGTTAATAACTAAAAACACCTCAAAATATAAAAAAGGGGAGAATTTTATGGCTAAAAAGAATCAATCTAATCGTCTAACTAACCAACATAAAGATTCAAGAGGAGTAGTAGGTATATTCGGAGAAGATGCAAAATCTCATGATATTGCCGTAGGCACTATCTCTCATCTAGTAAAATCGAAACTAGAGGAATTATATCCGATGTTAGAGTTTAGATTTAGAAAATCAGTTAGTAAAAAGGAGATTAATCATTATCTTAGTAAGCTGGATAAAGATTTAGGAAAAACTTTATTTACACAGAATGCAAGTATTATTCCTGACGGCGGTATCATTGAGGTAAAAGATGATTCAGGCAGTTGGCGTGTAGTTCTAGTAACAGAAGCTAAACATCAAGGAAAAGATATTGAAAATATTAAATCAGGTAAACTAGTAGGAAAAAACAACGACCAAGATTTAATGGCTGCCGGAAATGCTATTGAACGCTCACATAAAAATATTGCTGAAATAGCAAATTTTATGCTATCCGAGGAACACTTCCCTTATATTATTTTTCTAGAAGGTTCTAATTTTTTAACGCAAACTATCTCTGTAATACGGCCAGACGGACGGTCTGTTATACTTGAACATGACTCAGGAATACTAAACCGCTTAGACAGACTAACTGCTGCCAATTACGGCATGCCAATCAATACTAATTTGTGCAAAAATAAATTTATAAAAAATAAAGACAAATCAATAATGCTTCAAGCAACCTCTATCTATACAACTGGTGATGGAAGTCACTGGAATCCTCAGGAAATGTTTAATATAATGTTAGATGTTGCTAAGACGTCTCTTAAAGTTTTGGGAAGCGATATTTTTAACCAAT
The DNA here is from genome assembly GCF_013277175.1 of Streptococcus sp. 3167. Lineage (NCBI taxonomy): Bacteria > Bacillati > Bacillota > Bacilli > Lactobacillales > Streptococcaceae > Streptococcus > Streptococcus sp. 3167. The sequence goes on from NZ_VMML01000026.1 coordinate 56,582, forward strand.
TAACAAGGAGTATGGAATAAGATAATGAGAAAAAACGAAAATGATTTTTTAAGAAAGGCAAAAAAAAATAAAAATGATGAGTTCTATACTCAACTACAAGATATAGATAGGGAGTTACATCATTACAAGGTACATTTCAAAAACAAAATTATATTTTGCAATTGTGATGACCCCAGAACTAGCAATTTTTATAGATATTTTGCTCAAAATTTTAATGAACTTGGTTTGAAAAAGCTGATTGCATCCTGTTATATCGAACAACAATTTGATTTATTTAGCTTAAATTCAGAAATTTCAAATGGCTTTTACTATGAATACACTGGGAAAAAAGAAGAGGTCATTATTCCCAGTCTAAATGACGTGACATTTTTTAAAGGTGACGGTGATTTCCGCAGTGAGGAAAGTATGAAACTATTAAAAGAAGCAGATATAGTGGTAACAAATCCACCATTTTCACTTTTCAGAGACTTCCTTGCACAAGTTGTTCAATATGATAAACAATTTTTAATCATTGGCAATATTAATGCTATTACTTACAAAGAAACTTTTAAACTCATAGAAAACAATAAAGTTTGGATGGGGATAAATATGGGACGTGGTATTTCTGGATTTATCGTTCCAGACCACTATGAACTCTATGGGACAGAAACCACTATAAATGAACGTGGTGAAAGAATTGTCTCCCCTAATAACTGTTTATGGCTAACAAATTTAGATAATTTCAAAAGGCACGAGGACATTATTCTTACCAAAAAGTATAAAAATAATGAAGACCAATATTTAACCTACGATAATTACAACGGTATCAATATCAATAAAACAGTAGATATTCCTTATGATTATCGAGGAGTTATGGGAGTTCCAATAACTTTTCTTCATAAGTTTAATCCAAATCAATTTGAAATTGTTGGATTCCGAAAAGGAGATGACGGAAAAGATTTATCAATAAATGGTAAGAGCACTTATTTTAGGATATTAATTAAAAATAAGAAGTTTCAAACGACTAAATAGGCTGGTAGTATGATGAGTTTTACGAGCAAACAAATATCTAATTTTTTGGATGATAAAATTTTATTTCGATTTACAATTAACAGTAACAATACTATAAACTTCAACGAACGTGAAGCGATGTTTACTTTTGATCAAATTGAAAAAGTAATAAAAACTAATTTTGACTATTGGAAGATTGTTTCAGAAAAAGCACCATCTAATTATTATTCAAATTGGCAAATCATGAATAATAAGATAAATGGCATAAGGAAATTTCTTTCTGAGATTGACGACTTAAATACGGATACTATAAATAACTATCTTTATTATAACTTGTCAAGTAGTCGTGAAACTACTGAGCAAGGGAAGCTTGTTTACATACTATCAATTGATTCACCTATTGATAAAGATTTAGAAATTCGAAAAATAAAGAGTTTTGTTTCATTCTATATAGAGCAAACAACAGACAATCTTACAGAAGCGATAAGAAGTTACATCTATCTCTCTAAGAATATAAGTTCTATAGGCAATTATTTTTCAAGCTCTTATCCATACCAATTCTATCCGGCTCTGTATTTACTTAGAAAACAGTTCTCTAATATTAGGGAAAATATATTCGACTTTGAAAAAAATATTATATATCCATTAACCAGTAAGTTACAAGAAATTTCTGATAATTCTAATGAACAATATAAAGAAATTACCTCTTTTATCGAAAACAGATACAATGATATTCAACAACAATTTGATGATAAGGCCATAGAATTAAAAGAGTTTCAAAGCTCAATAAATCGTTGGCAAAAGGAAAAGAAAGATAAACTTGAACATTTAGAGGAGACTTATAAGAATAAACTATCATTGGAGGCACCCGAACAACTCTGGAATAAACGTGCTACAGAATATATAAAGCAGGCTAGAAATTGGACTATCATCCTTATTGTAACTGTACTAGCTTTAATTTTTACTTCGACAAAATTAATTACAGTTATACATAATTATTCTTTAGATATCATCAAAGAAATTCCTTTTCTTTCAGAATCATTCGTATTTATTTCTGTTATTTCTTTCTTTATCTATATAATTAGAATACTGGTAAAAATCGTAATGTCAAATCATCATTTAGCCACCGAATACAAACAGAAAGCAGCTTTAACTAGATTTTATCAATCTTTGACTTATGCTGGTACAAATATTGATAAAGAGGAAAGACTAATCATTATTAATTCATTATTTAGTAGAATTGATACAGGTCTTATTAAAGTAGATAACACAAATGATAACGAGGTAATTCTAGCAATTTTGTCTAAGAATATAAAATAAAAGGCTGAGCAAAAAGAATTTAAAGTCAAACAAACGCATATTGTCAAGTGTTGAAAAGACTCGATAATATGCGTTTTATTGCAGAAAATTTTACTTCTTTTTCTCCTAAAATTGAGTTTTTTTGCCATCTTCTTTAACTAAACAATAACTGGCGAATCGCTACCAAATCTTCCATATCCAAGTCGTTTTTTAAATAATAGACTGGCGTCTGTTCCTTCTTATGAATCGGGTTATTGGTAACCAGCAAATCATAATGCCGACTAGGGTCATAAGCTTCAATGGTAATAAAACGATTGTATTCCAAATACCGTTTCAAAATGGCTGCCATCCTTGAAAAGACAAGAAAACCAGATGTCAAATCCAGACCAATCCGCATATGCTGGCCACCGTTTTCAGCCATATATTCGATTAACTGCAGCCATTCCCAGAGAATCTTCTTATCTAAATCTGTCCCCTGATGAAAGGCAGGTAGAGCATGAAAAATCTCCTCTGCTGTCTCTTTAAAATCATGTTCCATCAGTAAATAGGGATGACGATTCTCTAACTGGTACTTGTAGCGATCCTGTAAAATATAGCCCTTATAGAGGTAGACTTGAGCACAAAGCTGACTGAGTTCATAGGTGACATGGTCCTCTGTATAATCCCCCAGTAACTCCTCTTTCTTCATTTCTTGAATCAATTGCGTCAGTAAACCTGCCAACTGTCCTCCAAAACCAAGGATATACTCCATAGTATGAAGAGGAAGAATGCGATGAGATAGGAGGAAAGAGAAGAAAATCATCATCTCACCATCTTCAGTCCCTAGAGGAATATGTTGCCCAGCAAAAAAAGACGAGGTCTTTCTCAGCAAACGAAGGTAGAAAATATTGTCAAAATACCCTCGCATTTTCTCTTCTATCACTTGAAACTGACAGGCATTAACCCGAAGACGTTGTTGACTGATGTGAGCCCAGAGGACCAAGTCTAACTTCTGCCCCGAAGACAAGCTTGCACCGCAGATTTCTTCTAAAGTGGCAATCTCCTGTTTTCTCTCTGGTTTCTGCATATGACCTTCCCACTCCTGACTGGACCAGACCTTGCGGAAAAGACAGAAATAGAAATAGCGAATCTGATGTTCTGGGCCTCGCCAACGTCCATTTTGGATGGATAAGTCAAATTCTGACAAAATCTTATTTAAACCAGCCAAATGACGACCAAGCGTAGCCTCGCTAATCACCAATTCTTGAGCCAGCTGATGGGCTAAAAACTGTTGGTGGTAGAGAAGATAAACCAAAATCTGGTATTTAACAGCATTCTCCAAAAACAAGCTCCGGATATCTCTCCCCTTGGTAGCTGCACCGATTGACAGACACAGATTTTCATCTTCTAAGTGAATAGTCAGCTCTAAGCCACTATCCAAAGCCTTGTCATTGAGCAGGGTGACATATTTGGTTAGGGTTGCTTTTGAAAATCCTGTTTCCTCCATTACAGCCTTGACGGTCGTCTGAGACTCTTGTAATAGGAAGGAAAGGATCGAAAATTGGCCAGATTCGGCCTTTTCCATCAAATCTCCTAAATACATTTGTTACCCCTTTCATTTTCTATCTTAAGCATAGCATAAATCTTAGAAATGCTGAAATAATCTGTTTCTCTTTTTATTTTCATGCTGATTCCCTGATCCATTATCCTGAAAATCAGCAAACACACGGCTCCCCCTTTGGGCATTTTTATGCTAAAATAGTAGCTATGGATAAAATTATTAAAACTATATCAGAAAGCGGTGCCTTTCGTGCTTTTGTCCTTGATAGCACAGAAACCGTCCGCACTGCTCAAGAAAAACACCAAACCCAAGCTAGCTCAACTGTAGCACTTGGTCGAACTCTTATCGCCAGCCAGATTCTCGCAGCCAATGAAAAAGGAAATACCAAACTAACAGTGAAGGTACTGGGCTCTAGCTCTCTAGGTGCTATCATCACCGTCGCTGATACCAAAGGGAACGTCAAAGGCTACGTTCAAAATCCTGGTGTTGACATCAAAAAGACTGCAACTGGTGAAGTCCTAGTCGGACCTTTTGTTGGAAATGGTCAATTCCTCGTTATCACAGACTACGGTACTGGAAATCCTTACAACTCTATGACTCCCCTTATCTCTGGAGAAATTGGTGAAGACCTTGCCTTTTACCTGACTGAAAGCCAACAAACACCTTCTGCAGTCGGCCTCAATGTCCTTTTGGACGAAGAAGACAAGGTTAAGGTTGCTGGTGGTTTCCTAGTTCAAGTCTTGCCGGGAGCCAAGGAAGAAGAGATTGCCCGTTTTGAGAAACGCATCCAAGAAATGCCAGCTATCTCGACCCTTCTCGAAAGTGAAGACCATATCGAAGCCCTTCTCAAGGCTATCTACGGTGACGAGGCCTACAAGCGTCTTTCTGAAGAAGAAATCCGTTTCCAATGTGACTGTAGCCATGAGCGCTTTATGAACGCTCTTGCAAGCCTTCCAAGCTCAGACTTGCAGGAAATGAAAGAGGAAGACCACGGGGCAGAAATCACTTGTCAATTCTGCCAAACAACTTACAACTTTGATGAAAACGACCTGGAGGAACTCATTCGTGACAAATCTTAATACACCTTTTATGATTGGCAATGTTGAGATTCCCAATCGTACCGTTTTAGCACCTATGGCAGGTGTCACCAACTCAGCCTTTCGCACCATCGCAAAAGAGCTCGGAGCTGGGCTCGTTGTCATGGAAATGGTCTCTGACAAGGGAATCCAATACAACAACGAAAAAACCCTACACATGCTTCATATCGATGAGGGAGAAAACCCAGTTTCTATCCAACTTTTTGGAAGCGATGAAGACAGCCTAGCACGCGCAGCAGAATTTATCCAAGAAAACACTAAGACCGATATCGTCGATATCAACATGGGCTGCCCAGTTAACAAAATCGTGAAGAACGAAGCTGGCGCTATGTGGCTCAAGGATCCAGACAAGATTTACTCGATCATCAACAAGGTTCAATCTGTCCTTGATATTCCACTTACTGTCAAAATGCGTACCGGCTGGGCCGATCCATCTCTGGCAGTTGAAAATGCCCTCGCTGCTGAAGCAGCAGGTGTTTCTGCCCTCGCCATGCATGGCCGTACCCGTGAACAAATGTATACAGGTCACGCAGACCTTGAGACCCTTCACAAGGTCGCTCAAGCTTTGACCAAGATTCCATTTATCGCCAACGGTGACATCCGTACGGTTCAAGAAGCCAAACAACGCATCGAAGAAGTTGGTGCTGACGCAGTTATGATTGGCCGCGCTGCCATGGGAAATCCCTACCTCTTCAACCAAATCAACCATTACTTTGAAACAGGAGAAATCCTACCTGATTTGACTTTTGAGGACAAGATGAAAATCGCCTACGAGCACTTGAAACGCTTGATTAACCTCAAAGGGGAAAACGTCGCAGTTCGTGAATTCCGAGGACTCGCTCCTCACTACCTCCGTGGAACATCTGGTGCTGCCAAACTCCGTGGAGCCATTTCACAAGCTAGCACCCTAGCAGAGATTGAAGCCCTCTTGCAATTGGATAAGGCTTAAAAGACAAAAACCCGTAACTATCTTAAAGGTTACGGGTTTTTGACTGTAAAAATTCAAATACTAAGGGTTATTATTGACTCAAAGCAACACTGGAAACCTTGCCATCCGCTCCTGTTGTAATTTGGATGATTTTTCCTCCACCAATTTTGGCATTATACTTGCCATCATCAAGAGTATAAGAGTAGCCTCTGATAGAGTAGTTTTCTTTCTTTCCATCAGCAGATTCTACTGTGAATTGACCTCCTGATGAAACTGTGATGGTTTCGCCATTTGCTCCCTTCCAATTGCCCGCTGCAGCTGAGAAATCACCATCTACCATGGTTAAAACACCCTTGTAGCGTTTATTTTGCTCTGCTTGTTTGTCTTGAAGTTTGCGGTCAGTTGTAGGATCATAGCTTGATTGGTTAGACTGGGATTGAGGAGCCTGTTGAGTTGAAGGAGCCTGAGCAGGAGTTTGTTGACTAGCTGCCTGTTGATTAGACACTTCTTGACCTTGTCTTTGCTCTGGTGCAGGTGCCACTTGTGATGGCCTTGCAGTTGCTGAAGATTGATCAGTAGATGCCTTGGCCTTTTCAGATGAAGCTGAAGTTGAGGACTTCTGAGTCTTGCTTTCTTTGCTAGAAGAGGCTGCTTTAGAGCTTGATGACTGGCTTATCTTAGCAGAACTGCTTGCTTGAGTTGTTTCCTTTTTATTTCCACAAGCTCCCAGTAGCAAGGTAGAAGCCAATACAGTTGCTACCATCAATTTGATATAGGTTTTCTTTTTCATTTTTCTACTCATTTGTAATATTTTAGAAATATAAAGAAATCTTTTTGTAATGAAATTGTAACATTTAGATTTAAATATGTCAATAATTTATTTAAACTATTTTAAAAATCTCACATAATTTAAACACCTTTACTCCTCCTACTCTTCTATTCGTAATCTAATAGAAAAAACAGAGAAAAATTCCTATTTTGTTTAAAATTTTTTAAATCGCTCTTATTTAATCGCTTACATATTTAGCTGCAAAGGAATATAATAACAGTGAAATAGAATATAGGAAGTGCACTCTTATACTAAATAAGTATTTCAAGTATCTTCCTTGGTTGATTTTGGGAGCAATTGGTTCCTATAAATCCGCAACTCACTATGGCAAAACTTCGTTTGATATCTTCTATCTGACCACAGTCTTTATGATTTTCTATATAGCTTTGTTATTCCTACACGAAAAATATCTCAAGTATCGATACAAAGACTTTTTACTCACATGTTGAGCAATTCTAAGAAAGATAACTATCCCTAAAAACAGTCGCAACAGCAAAGCAAACTAATAAAGGCAAACAAAGAGGTCAGGAACTTTATCCCGACCTCGTTTTTTATTTCAATCGATAGGTTTTTCTTGGTTTCTTTTTAGGCACTCGTTTGAGTCCAACTTCTTCTACATATTCTCCGTATTTTACGAGAAAGTTATTGCTGACGATTGGACGACCGGGGTTGATGAGATTGACCAGTTCAGTCCCTTCATAGACAGTGAACTCCTCCTCCAGCAGATAAAGGAAGGTCGGATTCCAGTCGAGACGGCCTTGGATTCGTTTGATAGACTCTTGAATAATGGCATAATGGTCAAAAGCGAAGGCTTGTTCCTCCAACTCCACTCCCTCTAGGTAGCATTTGCCTGTCTGAAAATCGACATCTACAAAAAACACATCCTTGGCATCGTCTCCTGCTTGAACAAGTTCTAATGCACGACTAGGCAAATAAACCAAGTGGGCAATGGTCACTGTCCAGCCCCGTGGATCACGGCCGGGAGTCGATACGGTCATCAATTGCTCAATTTTTTCCAAAGGAAGATCGAGATTGACTTCTTCTCTCACCTCACGCTGACAGGCATGCGCAGCATCTTCGCCCTTGTCCATAAATCCTCCAACCAGAGCCAAACAATTTTGATAAGGGTGAGCCTTGCGGCGAATTAATAAGAGCTTGATTTTTCCTTCAACAAAGCAGTAGGCTACCATATCCACCGTCACACTTGGTTTTTCGTATTGAGGGAGTTCCTGCTTGTAGTACCAATCTAAAAACTCCTCCTGACTTGCATGAATTTCAAAATATTCTTTTTCCATCCCTGCTGGAATCATCGTGTCCGTCATTTTATGCCTCCTTACGAACTGCCTTGGTCCATTGGTACCAACCTACTAGACTATTGAGAGTGTAAACCCAGTACATCCCTTGGATGTGGATATTTTCACCCCACCAGAGATAAATACTAAAGAGATTGGTTGCAATCCAGAAAATCCATTGCTCACGATAGAGACGGGTCATCAAGAGCTGACCGACACCATTGGTCGCATCGGTAACACTATCACGGAAAGGGCGAGCACTATGGATACTTTGATAAGCCAAGCCCATACCAATCCAAATGATAGCAGTCAAGGCCAAGTACTTGAGCCAATCAAAAATAGATAATTTCTTAGCTTCAAAATGAGATTCTTCTGCTTTTCCTTGGTCATTAATACGGTTGGACAGCCAAGCATAGAGGCCAATCGGCTGCATGACAAAGAAGTAAACGGTCGTCAAGACTTCGCCATAAAAAGTCGCATCCATGGCCAAAATCAAATAGATAGCAGAGTTAATAGCCCCAAAGAGATAATTGCTTGCACGACCTTCTGCTACCAAGATAACACAGACAATCCCAGTCCAAGATACAAACAAGCTTAACCAATCATGACTATCTATATTTTGAGTGAATTCCAAGATAAAGGGAACACTTGACAAGGCGATGAGATACAACCACTGGAAGAGGCTACGACCGACAAAGAGATCTTTCCAGAGCAAGTGCATGATTCCTGCAAAACCGATTTTGCGAGCTTCTGCATGAACATTTTTAAAGTTTTCGATAAATTGTGTGATTTTTTCAGTTAGTTTTTTCATATGTTTCTCCTAATCTGCTTGGTAAATGGTATCAATAGCCACTTTTGCTGCTTCATAATTTCCTAGATAATCCTCAGCTAGATAAACTAGTGGAATGTTTGCTAAGTAGCGCTCCCTCATCTGGTCCAAATGCTGGGAAAAACTATGACGAATATGGTCTTCTGCCATAGTCATATCTCTAAATCCGTCATTGACATAGGAGCCAATAGGTTGCACAAAGAAAATCAAGTCCCATTTTTCCTTAGCCAAGATCGAGGCAAAGAGATTATCAAAAGTCTCTCCCGATAAGTCCCCTTGATCCTCTGACTCCATGTAATAATCATAGTAGCCCTTGGTTACTAAGGAGTTGGTGTCTGCTATCACCAGTCCCCTATTGGCATTACTGTCAATTAACTTAGAGGTCTGGTCATACTGCCACAACAGGAGATAATAGTAATCCTTTGGAGTCAATTCATCGTCGCGGACATTGTTTTTGATCTGGTACTCACGTGCATATTCCAAGCTGACTGGTGCATCGTAATACCTAGCCAAATCCTTTGCCAGAGTGGTCTTCCCATTGCTAGCACTTCCCATAATCAACACTTTCTTTGTAAACTGACGTCGGAAGGGTTGAGCAATATATTTCCAATATTTGCTTGGGTTTTCTCGAATCATAGTCTCTGAGATACCAAACTTTCTTTCTTGCAAGACAGTCTCAAAGCCACGATTTGATAATTCTTGCTGATAGTCTGCTTCTCCCACAAAGAAGATCAGTTCTTGTTGGGTTTCATCATAAGAAATCTCCGCTAACATTTTGTCCAACCACTCCTGCCAACCCATAGGGTAACGGGGAAGATTGGTCTCATCTAACTTACAAACCGAGGTCAACTCGTCATCACCAAAGGCCTCTCGGATATATCGAAATCTTTTTTGAAGCGTTAAACCTACCTGCTCCCCTCTATCTCCCTCATAGCCTGAAACGACAACCCAGACCTGGTCACACTGCCGCTTGGCTCGCTGGATCAGATCGATATGACCCTGATGAAGCGGAGCAAATGTCCCAAATATCACTGCTGTTTTCTTTTTCATAAACGCATTGCCTTTTTATAGTTTTTGATATTTTTATTATCTATGTTTTTATTATAAACTATATTTTTGTTTTGTCAATAGTTTTTATCATTTTTATAAAAACATTGCGAAAAAGAGAACCAAGTGAAAGTTCTATAATGAAG
>NZ_VMML01000027.1:0-651 GCF_013277175.1 Streptococcus sp. 3167
TATTTTTGAATGTTTGGAATGCTTTTTAAAACTAAATGACTATAAAATGAAATAAGAATAGGACAAATCGATCAGGACAGTCAAATCGATTTCTAACAATGTTTTAGAAGTAGAGGTGTACTATTATAGTTTCAATCTACTATATAAAAACGCATAATAGCGAGTGTACAGTGTACCTCAATACTATGCGTTTTATTGTGGGAAGACTTATTGGACTTTCGCTCAAGTAGAGTTTTTACTCAATTTCCTCACTGGATTGGGATTGAAATTCCAATTAATTTCTCTGAGTAGAGTGTCTTGATATTGGCTTCATCAATAGAGTTCTTATTAATTTTACGTTTCAAGAAAAATTCTTGAATGGTTTCGATTTCAGGCTCACGAATAGCACGGTGTTTGTTTGAGATGAGGATTTCATAGTGAAGCGGCGCTTGGGTAAAAATAACATCTGTATTCCCTGCAGAATAAACCTCAACAAGGGTTGCATCGGTACTTTCTAGCTGATTTTTTACAAGTTGCGAGTGTGAGTTTGTCGTATTGATAAGCTTCATAATATTTCCTCCGATTTTCTAATTCTATTATAGCACTTTTTGAATAAAGTCGCTTGATTTATACTCAATGAAAATCAAAGAGCGAACTAGGAAGCTAGCCGCA
>NZ_VMML01000027.1:680-11450 GCF_013277175.1 Streptococcus sp. 3167
TTTCGAAGAGTATTAGTCAATCTTATGCTGTTTTTTCCAAGATTGGATGGCCCATTTATGGCTACCACGTTTAAGATTTTGGATAGCCTCGTCAATAGGGAACCAGGCAATATGATTAAAGTCTTCTAGTGGATTTTGCACTTCTTTGAAAGAAGTCGCTTCATAGAGGTGGGCAGGATTGTAGTAGTAGGTATCACGATGACGAGAGTAGAAGTATTCATCAGCCTGTCCATAATAGGTACCAATTTCAGCTGTGAAACCAAGCTCTTCAATCAATTCACGCTTTAGGGCTTCCTGATGATTTTCACCTGCTTCAATTTCGCCACCTGGTAGGAACCAAGCGCCATTAGGTGCTTGAATAAGAACAATTTGTTTTTGTTTAGCGTCAGGGATAACTGCATACACTCCATAGCGTGCAACATAGTCTGTATTTGCTTTTTTTTCTCCGAAAGTTGGGTTTGCCATTGCATTTTCCTCATTATCTAGTATCTTTATTATTATCATAATGGACAAAGGCAGAGCTGTCAAGAACTTATAGTTATTTTAGTAAAAAGAGCAGAAAATTTTCATTTTCTACTCCTTTTCTATAGGATTTATACTTCTTTTTCATAAGTTTTTACTTCAACTTTTTTGGCAGACTTAATTTGAATGTTTCCCTTGCTAGTCAGAACTGCTTTGAGGTCTTTTTCGCTTGGATTTTCAAGGTAGTAGTCAGTGATTGCGTCCTCAATATAGTCTTGAATAGTCCGACGAAGTGGGCGTGCTCCCATTTTTGGATCATAACCTAGGTCAACCAGCTTTTCCTTGACCTTGTCAGTTACATCCAAATGAATGTTGTTGCTAGAGAGGCGCTTGTTAACATCTGCTAGCATGAGCTCGACAATCTGAAGGAGATTATCCTTGCTGAGAGCCTTAAATTCGATAATGCCATCAAAACGGTTCATAAACTCTGGGCTAAAGAAGTTGCCGAGTTCACCGAGAACAGAGTTGGTACGTCCTTCTCTAGTAGCCCCAAATCCAACGTTGGCTTCAGACTTACCTGTACCTGCATTTGAGGTCATGATAATGATGGCATCCTTGAAGCTAACGGTCCGTCCTTGCCCATCTGTCAAACGACCATCGTCCAAGACTTGTAGAAACATGTGCATAACATCTGGGTGAGCTTTTTCCACTTCATCGAGAAGGATGAGAGAATATGGATTGCGGCGAACTTTTTCAGTTAATTGACCAGCCTCATCATAGCCAACATAACCTGGAGGAGCGCCGACCAACTTAGCCACACTGTGTTTTTCCATGTATTCACTCATATCAAAGCGAATCATACTATCAGCAGAACCAAAGAGTTCGATAGCTAATTGTTTGGAAAGTTCTGTCTTACCGACCCCAGTTGGTCCGACAAAGAGGAAGCTTCCAATTGGACGGTTAGGCGTACCAAGACCGACACGATTACGGCGAATAGCCTTAGCAATCTTATCGACTGCATCATCTTGGCCAATAATATGAGACTTGAGATCTTCGGCTAGATGGATGAGTTGAGATTGTTCTTTCTCTTTTAAATCACCAACAGGGATGTTGGTTTTCTGTTCAATAATATGCTCAATGGTTTTTTCACTGATGATTGGAGTATCCTGGTCTGTGACCTTTTTCTTTTGCATTTCCTTATATTTGGCAATCTGGTCACGGAAGTAGGCGGCTTTTTCAAAATCTTCTTCTCGTGTAGCTTGAGACTTGAGATTTTCAGCCTCAATCAAGCGCTGATCAATGACTTTAGGGTCTACAAAATTCAAGGTCAAATTCATCTTAGAACCAGCTTCATCTAGGAGGTCAATGGCCTTGTCAGGTAAGAAGCGATCTTGGATGTAACGATTGGAAAGAGTTGCAGCTGCTTCAATTGCAGCATCGGTATATTGAACGTGGTGGTAGTCTTCGTATTTCTTTTGAATCCCTTTGAGGATAGTGATTGTTTCTTCCACCGTTGGTTCATCAACCTTGACAGGCTGCATACGACGCTCGAGGGCAGCATCCTTTTCAATGATACGGTATTCATTGAGGGTAGTAGCGCCGACCAGTTGCAGTTCCCCACGAGCAAGGGCTGGCTTGAGGATATTTCCTGCGTCCATATTACCATCACTCGCAGAACCAGCACCGACAATTTCATGGATTTCATCGATAAAGAGGATGATGTCCTCACGTTTGCGAATTTCTTCCATGAGTTTTTGCATGCGTTCTTCAAATTGTCCACGGATCCCCGTTCCTTGCACCAAGCTAACCACATCCAGACGGATGACTTGTTTGCCTTGGAGTTTATGTGGAACATCACCATCAACAATTTTCTGAGCTAGGCCTTCGACAACGGCAGTTTTTCCGACACCCGGTTCACCGATAAGAACAGGATTATTCTTGGTTCTACGATTGAGAATCTCGATGACACGGATAATCTCATCGTCGCGCCCAATAACGGGGTCAATGTCTCCACGACGGGCAATCTCAGTTACGTTGATACCAAATTCTTCCAGCAGGCCTTTTTCTTGGCTTGCTGGTGGAGTTTGAGCAGAACCACGATTTTGGGAACCATAACCGCCGTTTCCACCGTAACCTCCACCTGATTGGGTTGGGGGAATAGGAGGAGTATTGCTAGAAGGTCTGAAATTGTTTAGGTCATTGAAAAAATCACCAAAGGGATCGAAGTCACGATTGTTCAGATCCGTCATACCTTTGAAGAGGCTATTGTTAGGATCTGTTTTGATAATCTTGTAGCAGTTTTGACAGAGGTCAATTTGTTTTTGTTTTCCATTGAGATTGGTGTAAAGATGAATTGTTGAGTCGTTGATTTTACAGTTTTGACAAAGCATACATCTACCTCATTTCTTTCTTTATCCTGATCTGTTTAAAGGTCAAAAATAGTCAAATTCCTATACTCTCATTATAACAGGATTGGGGTGTAAAGCAAGTAAAAAGATTGCAGCTTTGAAAAGTTGTTGCAATGAAAATTTTTGTGAATTTGGACTATAAAAAAATCCTATTTGTGAGACAAAAAGGATTTTGGTTAGACATGCAGGGACAATCCCAGCTTGTTTTAGATTAGTAGAGAAGTTCGTAAATCTCCATTGCAATTAAGTCAATGCTATCAAACGTATACGTTTCGCGAGCTTCTACGTCACGAAGGGTAAAGATTGAGCCGTTTTCTTCGTCGTGGCTGTACGCAACTTCTGCAACAACAACTCCTTCGCGTTCAAAATTACGTTTTAAATTTCCGCCATCGTTTGCCATTGCTTCAAGGCGGTTGATGATTCTAACCAAATGTGATTCCATTTTGATTCTCCTTCATTTCTTATCGTTACTATTTTACCATAAAGGAGGCCAACTTGACTAGAAAAAAACTAAGATTTCTCGCTAATTCTGCTAGTTTAAAGATTTTTAAATAAATTGGATAAAAGATTTGAATTTTAATTCAATATACGTTATAATCATACAGTATTCTATTTTAGAAAGCAGTGTGACTATGAATTTTTCTTTTTTACCTAAGTATTTACCTTATTTTAACTATGGGGCTGTTGTGACGGTTCTTATTTCTATCTGTGTTGTCATTTTGGGAACCATTTTGGGGGTTGTCTTGGCTTTTGGGCAACGTTCAAAGTTTAAACCGCTTGTTTGGCTGGCCAACTTGTACGTTTGGATTTTCCGTGGGACACCTATGATGGTTCAGATTATGATTACCTTTGCTCTTATGCACATCAATGCTCCGACTATTCAGGTTGGGATTTTGGGTGTTGATCTTTCTCGTCTGATTCCAGGGATTTTGATTATTTCTATGAACAGTGGTGCTTATGTTTCTGAGACTGTTCGTGCTGGGATTAATGCGGTTCCTAAGGGGCAGTTAGAGGCGTCCTATTCTTTAGGGATTCGTCCTAAAAATGCGATGCGGTATGTGATTTTGCCACAAGCAATCAAAAATATTTTGCCAGCATTGGGGAACGAATTTATCACCATTATCAAGGACAGCTCCCTCTTATCAGCTATTGGGGTCATGGAGTTGTGGAATGGGGCTACAACAGTTTCTACAACAACCTATCTACCTTTAACACCACTTTTATTTGCAGCATTTTACTACTTGATTATGACCTCTATTCTGACAGTAGCCTTGAAAGCTTTTGAAAAACATATGGGACAAGGAGATAAGAAATAATGACAGAAATCTTGATAAAAATTGAAAATTTACATAAATCTTTTGGAAAGAATGAAGTATTGAAGGGCATCAACCTCGAGATTAAAAGAGGAGAAGTTGTCGTTATCATCGGTCCTTCGGGGAGCGGGAAATCTACCTTGCTTCGCTCTATGAATTTGTTGGAGGAAGCAACCAAGGGGAAGGTTATCTTTGAGGGAGTCGATATTACGGACAAGAAGAATGACCTCTTTGCCATGCGTGAGAAGATGGGCATGGTTTTCCAACAATTTAACCTCTTTCCTAATATGACTGTGATGGAAAATATTACCTTGTCACCTATCAAGACCAAAGGTGAAAGCAAGGCAGTTGCTGAGAAGAGAGCTCAAGAGCTGTTGGAAAAAGTTGGTTTGCCGGATAAGGCAGACGCTTATCCACAGAGTTTGTCAGGTGGGCAGCAGCAACGGATTGCTATCGCGCGTGGGTTGGCTATGGAACCAGATGTTTTACTCTTTGACGAGCCAACTTCAGCCTTGGATCCTGAAATGGTGGGTGAGGTATTGGCTGTTATGCAAGATCTAGCCAAGTCAGGAATGACCATGGTTATCGTAACACATGAGATGGGATTTGCCCGTGAGGTGGCAGATCGTGTCATCTTTATGGCAGACGGTGTGGTTGTTGAAGACGGAATACCTGAACAGATTTTTGAACAAACCCAAGAACAACGGACTAAAGACTTCTTGAGTAAGGTTTTATAATCTATTTTAAAATTTCAAGACAAGATTAGTGAAAAGCTCAACCAGAGATTTTTCTTATAGTTTGAAACTATAGGATAGCCTAGGAAATAAGTGTTAGGGGGTGCAGGCAGTTTTTGCTATAATGGAAGATATTTGAAAGAAAAGAGAAGTGATATGACACAGATCATTGATGGGAAAGCTTTAGCGGTCAAATTGCAGGGGCAATTGGCTGAAAAGACTGCAAAATTAAAGGAAGAAACAGGTCTAGTACCTGGTTTGGTAGTGATTTTGGTTGGGGATAATCCAGCCAGCCAAGTCTACGTTCGCAACAAGGAGAGGTCAGCTCTTGCGGCTGGTTTCCGTAGCGAAGTAGTGCGAGTTCCAGAGACCATTGCTCAAGAGGAATTGTTAGACCTGATTGCTAAATATAATCAGGATCCAGCTTGGCATGGGATTTTGGTCCAGTTGCCATTACCAAAACACATTGATGAAGAGGCGGTTCTATTGTCTATTGATCCAGAAAAGGATGTGGATGGGTTCCATCCCTTAAACATGGGGCGTCTCTGGTCTGGTCATCCAGTCATGATTCCTTCGACACCTGCAGGAATTATGGAAATGTTTCATGAATATGGGATTGAATTAGAAGGTAAAAATGCGGTCGTCATCGGTCGTTCAAACATTGTTGGAAAACCCATGGCCCAGCTTCTTTTAGCCAAAAATGCAACAGTAACCTTGACCCATTCACGCACCCATAATCTTGCCAAGGTGGCTGCTAAAGCAGATATTCTTGTAGTCGCAATCGGTCGTGCTAAGTTTGTGACTGCTGACTTTGTCAAACCAGGTGCGGTTGTCATTGATGTCGGTATGAACCGCGATGAAAATGGGAAGCTCTGTGGAGATGTTGACTATGAGGCAGTTGCCCCACTTGCTAGCCACATCACACCAGTTCCTGGAGGTGTAGGCCCTATGACCATTACCATGCTAATGGAGCAAACTTATCAGGCAGCACTTCGGACATTGGATAGAAAATAAGAGAAAAATCGCTGAAGAGAGTGTATTTTCTATAGCTATATCTGAAATGGCAGAAATGAGTATTAAATTTTAGATATAAGATTACAAAAGGAGGTCTGCGCCTCCTTTTTGTTGTATAATAAAAGCGAGAGGAAAAAACGATGAAAGTGATTGATCAAACTTTACTAGAAAAAGTTATTATTGAACGTTCTCGTACAAGTCATAAAGGAGACCATGGTCGTCTGCTGCTGCTTGGTGGCACTTATCCTTATGGAGGTGCTATCATTATGGCTGCACTAGCTGCTGTTAAGAGTGGTGCAGGATTGGTGACCGTTGGAACGGACAGGGAAAATATTCCAGCTCTGCACAGCCATTTACCTGAGGCTATGGCATTTTCTCTTCAAGACAAGCAATTGTTAAAAGAGCAGTTGGAGAAGGCAGAAGTTGTCTTGCTGGGACCTGGTTTAGGAGACGATGCTTTTGGAGAAGATCTAGTCAAACAGGTCTTTGCTAGCTTAAAACAGAATCAGATTTTGATTGTAGATGGTGGTGCCCTGACCATTCTTGCTAGGACAAGTTTGTCGTTTCCGTCTAACCAGCTTATCCTAACTCCCCACCAAAAAGAATGGGAAAAGCTGTCTGGTATTGCTATTGAAAAGCAAAAGGAAGATGCAACAGCTAGTGCCCTGACTTCATTTCCTCAAGGAACAATTTTGGTGGAGAAAGATCCGGCTACTCGTATTTGGCAAGCTAGCCAATCTGATTATTACCAGTTACAGGTCGGCGGTCCCTATCAGGCGACTGGGGGGATGGGAGATACTCTTGCTGGAATGATTGCAGGATTTGCAGGCCAATTCCGACAGGCCAGTCTCTACGAATGTGTGACGGTAGCGACCCATCTTCATTCAGCTATTGCCCAAGAACTAGCTCAAGAACAGTATGTGGTTTTGCCAACGGAGATTAGTAATTGTATTCCTAAAGTAATGAAAATTATTTGTCAACAAGAGAGGGTAAGCAAAGATAAACTTGTTTAAAATAGATAGATAAACCCACTTCCTTCTCTTAATTTATGATTCTTGAAATGCGCCTGCTTTAATGCTAAACTAGACGTATCAAAGTTAAGGTCTTGTTTTTGGAACTGGAAAGAGATGAACAAAGCAAATACATAAAAGATAAATTCATTTTTATTCGTTTTATAAAAATAAAATGCATGTTTTCAAAGAAAGATTGATAAAAAATGTAAATTTGATCTTTTTACTTGAATAAAAAGCGATTTCATAGTAGAATAAGAACTGAGAATGATGGAGGTAAATCGGTGGAAAATCTGAAGAAAATGGCAGGTATCAAGGCTGCTGAGTTCGTGAGCGATGGAATGGTCGTTGGACTTGGAACAGGCTCGACTGCCTATTATTTTGTAGAAGAAATCGGTCGTCGTATCAAGGAAGAAGGATTGCAGATTACAGCTGTAACAACTTCTAGTGTGACCACTAAACAGGCAGAAGGCCTTAATATCCCGCTCAAGTCTATTGACCAAGTAGACTTTGTCGATGTGACGGTTGATGGCGCGGATGAAGTGGATAGTCAGTTTAACGGAATCAAAGGCGGTGGTGGTGCCCTTCTCATGGAAAAGGTGGTCGCAACACCATCAAAAGAATACATTTGGGTGGTGGATGAAAGCAAGCTGGTCGAAAAACTAGGTGCTTTTAAATTGCCAGTAGAAGTGGTTCAGTATGGCGCAGAACAAGTCTTTCGTCGTTTTGAGCGAGCTGGCTACAAACCAAGTTTCCGTGAAAAAGACGGCCAACGTTTTGTGACGGATATGCAGAATTTTATCATTGACCTCGCCTTGGATGTCATTGAAAATCCAATTGCTTTTGGACAAGAATTGGACCATGTCGTTGGTGTTGTGGAGCATGGTTTATTCAACCAAATGGTGGATAAGGTAATCGTTGCTGGACGAGATGGAGTTCAGATTTCAACTTCAAAAAAAGGAAAATAGAAGGGGGCATAAGATGTCTAAATTTAATCGTATTCATTTGGTGGTACTGGATTCTGTAGGAATCGGTGCAGCACCAGATGCTAATAACTTTGTCAATGCAGGGGTTCCAGATGGAGCTTCTGACACACTGGGACACATTTCAAAAACAGTTGGTTTGAATGTCCCAAACATGGCTAAAATAGGTCTTGGAAATATTCCTCGTGAAACTCCTCTTAAGACTGTAGCAGCTGAAAGCAATCCAACTGGATATGCAACAAAATTAGAGGAAGTATCTCTTGGTAAGGATACTATGACTGGACACTGGGAAATCATGGGACTCAACATTACTGAGCCTTTCGATACTTTCTGGAACGGATTCCCAGAAGAAATCCTGACAAAAATCGAAGAATTCTCAGGACGCAAGGTTATTCGTGAAGCCAACAAACCTTATTCAGGAACGGCTGTTATCGATGATTTTGGACCACGTCAGATGGAAACTGGAGAGTTGATTATCTATACTTCAGCTGACCCTGTTTTGCAGATTGCTGCCCACGAAGACATTATTCCTTTGGATGAATTGTACCGTATCTGTGAATACGCTCGTTCGATTACCCTTGAGCGTCCTGCCCTTCTTGGTCGCATCATTGCTCGCCCTTATGTAGGTGAACCAGGTAACTTCACTCGTACGGCAAACCGTCGTGACTTGGCTGTATCTCCATTTTCCCCAACTGTTTTGGATAAATTGAATGAGGCTGGTATCGATACTTATGCTGTGGGTAAAATCAACGATATCTTTAACGGTGCTGGTATCAACCATGACATGGGTCACAACAAGTCAAATAGTCATGGAATTGATACACTATTGAAGACTATGGGACTTGCTGAGTTTGAAAAAGGATTCTCATTCACAAACCTAGTTGACTTTGATGCCCTTTACGGCCATCGTCGTAATGCTCACGGTTACCGTGATTGTTTGCATGAGTTTGATGAACGCTTACCTGAAATTATCGCAGCTATGAGAGAGAATGACCTTCTCTTGATTACTGCGGACCATGGAAATGACCCAACGTATGCAGGAACGGATCACACTCGGGAATATATTCCATTGTTGGCCTATAGCCCTGCCTTTAAAGGAAATGGTCTCATTCCAGTAGGACATTTTGCAGATATTTCAGCGACTGTTGCCGATAACTTTGGTGTGGAAACTGCTATGATTGGGGAAAGTTTCTTAGATAAATTGGTATAAGATGACGCGCTATGCTTTGCTGGTGAGAGGTATCAATGTTGGTGGTAAGAATAAGGTCGTCATGGCGGAGCTTCGTCAAGAATTGACAAACTTGGGACTGGAAAAGGTTGAGAGCTACATCAATAGTGGCAATATTTTCTTTACTTCGATAGATTCCAAAGCCCAATTGGTTGAAAAGCTAGAGACTTTCTTTGCAGTCCATTATCCATTTATTCAGAGCTTTTCTTTACTGAGTCTAGAGGACTTTGAGGCGGAACTTGAAAATCTACCAGCTTGGTGGAACAGAGACTTGGCACGAAAAGATTTTCTCTTTTACACTGAGGGTTTGGATGTGGACCAAGTCATCGCGACAGTTGAAAGTTTAGAGCTGAAAGATGAAGTGCTTTATTTTGGAAAACTTGGGATTTTCTGGGGAAATTTTCTGAAGAAACCTACTCTAAAACTGCCTATCACAAGGATCTGCTCAAGATGCCTTTCTATCGCCACATTACCATTCGCAATGCTAAAACTTTTGAAAAAATCGGTCAAATGCTAAAAAAATAATAAAGGAGACACACAATGACATTTTTAAACAAAATCCATGAAACAGCTGCTTTCCTGAAAGACAAGGGAATTCAAGCGCCTGAGTTCGGTCTAATCCTTGGATCAGGACTGGGAGAACTGGCAGAAGAAATCGAAAATCCAGTTGCAGTAGACTATGCTGAGATTCCAAACTGGGGCCGCTCTACAGTAGTCGGTCACGCTGGTAAATTAGTATATGGTGACCTTGCAGGTCGCAAGGTCTTGGCTCTTCAAGGTCGTTTCCATTTTTACGAAGGAAATCCTCTGGAGGTCGTGACTTTCCCAGTACGTGTCATGAAAGTTCTTGGATGTGAAGGTGTCATTGTAACCAATGCAGCTGGTGGTATTGGATATGGTCCTGGTACTTTGATGGCTATCTCAGACCATATCAACATGACGGGGCAAAATCCATTGATGGGTGAAAACTTGGATGACTTTGGTCCACGTTTCCCAGATATGTCTAAGGCCTACACTCCAGAATACCGTGCTACTGCCCATGAAGTTGCTAAAAAACTTGATATCAAGCTTGATGAAGGTGTCTATATCGGTGTTACTGGTCCAACTTATGAAACACCAGCAGAAATCCGTGCCTATAAGACACTGGGAGCAGATGCAGTTGGTATGTCTACGGTTCCTGAAGTTATCGTGGCAGCCCACTCTGGCTTGAAAGTTCTGGGAATTTCATGTATCACTAACTTTGCGGCTGGTTTCCAAGAAGAACTCAATCACGAAGAAGTTGTAGAAGTGACTGAAGGTGTCAAAGGTGATTTCAAAGGTTTGCTTAAAGCGATTCTTGCAGAATTGTAAGAAAAAAGATTTAAAAGGGGGAATACCTCTACCTTTTCATGATTGACTGGCTATTCGGAACAAAGAAGAAACATAGGTAGACTATGGGTTTCTTCCTACTCTTGTAACTGAAAGAGTCTGATAGTTAGCATTGTGAAAGACAAGAATCTAGGATGCTGGAATTAGCTTCCTAGCCAAGCAGACTAGTATGATAAGAAGAGATAAGAATGAATTTATACTCAATGAAAATCAAAGAGCAAACTAGGAAGTTAGCCGCAGGTTGCTCAAA
>NZ_VMML01000027.1:11456-68943 GCF_013277175.1 Streptococcus sp. 3167
TTTTCGAAGAGTATTACTTTCTGAATTTCTCAGTCTTGTCCTATATAGGGGACAAGGAGATTTCGCTTGAGTCTGCTTACAAATAAACGAAAAGAAAGATAAAGAATAATGAAAATTGGTCAACGAATGATGCGCTTTGGCATAAAAAAATTAAGTATCGGAGTTGTATCTGTTGCAGTCGGCTTTGCATTTCTAGCTCCAGCTGGAATTTCAGCCAATGAACTACAGCAAGATGTAACATCTGAAGTGGCAACAAGAGTGCTAGATCCTAAGGAGGAATTGAGAGAGCCGGAAAATGCTACTCCAAAACTAGAAACTCCTCTTAGAGAGGAGTCAAGACTAGCTCCTCAAACGCTTCCGGAAGCAAGTGAAGTTCTTGAAAACAAAAGGGAAGAGTCAAAAGTAGAGATAACCGAGCCAGCTCAATACTTACCTATTCTTGCTCCTGTAGAAGAAACTAAAGAAGAAGCTGTGACAGAAAAACCAACAAATACTCGTTCTCTAACAGCAGAAGATTTGGTGAAGATTTCCAAAGGGGAATTGCATTTAGAAAATGATTTGATTGATGAATCTCTCTACGGTGAAAAAGTTCTTGATTTGGAAGGGGATGATGACCAAGATGGCATCAAAAACAAAGATGAACTTTATGTGTACAACAAAGATGGTAAGGATTATCTAGGATATAACAGTCATCCCTTGCTAGCAGACAGTGATGGGGATGGTTTGGCAGATGGAGAAGATGACAATAAGAAAGAATGGTATGTCACAGACCGTGATTCTCTTCTCTTTATGGAGTTAGCCTATCGAGACGATGATTATATTGAGAAAATTTTAGATCATAAGAATCCTTTCCCTAGTCTCTATCTTGACCGTCAAGAATACAAACTCATGCACAATGAATTGGCTTCTTTCTGGAAGATGAAAAAAGCCTATCATACAGATAGTGGCTTGGATGCTTTCTTATTTGAGACCAAGAGCGACCTTCCTTATCTCAAAGATGGAACGGTGCACATGTTGGCTATACGTGGAACAAGACGGAATGATGCAAAAGATTTAAGTGCAGATTTTGTTTTGTTAGGAGGAAATAAACCAGCGCAAGCGGATGATATCCGCAAGGTTGTTGGGGAATTAGCCAAGGATACAAGTATTACCAAGTTGTATATGACAGGCCATTCTCTTGGAGGCTACCTAGCTCAGATTGCAGCGGTTGAAGCTTACCAAAAATATCCTGATTTTTATAACCATGTATTGCGAAAAGTGACGACTTTCAGTGCGCCTAAAGTGATTACTTCCAGAGCGGTTTGGAATGCTGAGAATGATTTCTGGGATGTTGGTTTGGAAAGCCGTAAATTAGCTGTTAGTGGAAAAATTAAGCATTATGTGGTTGATAATGATAATGTTGTGACTCCCTTGATTCATAACGATCGTGATATTGTTACATTTACAGGTAATTCACGCTTTAAACACCGTTCTCGTGGCTATTTTGAAAGTCGAATGAATGATATTCCTAACTTTAATATTGGTAAACGAACTACCTTGGATAAACATGGTTATCGTGATCCAAAATTGGATAAAGTGCGATTCTTTAAGAAACAGGCTCTGCCCCAATCTTCTAGTCAACCAAGCGCGGAACCAATGGAAAATATTACCTTAGGGAAACAGGTTACTCAAAGTTCGACAGCTTTCGAAGGAGATGCTAGAAGAGCTGTGGATGGCAAAGTTGATGGTAACTATGGTCACAATTCTGTCACTCATACCAACTTCCAATCTAAGCCTTGGTGGCAAGTAGATTTGGCTAAAGAAGAAACCATTCGCCAAATCAATATTTACAACCGAACAGACACTGCCCAGGATAGATTGGCAAACTTTGATGTCATTCTGTTAGACAGTTCTGGTAAAGAAATTGAGAGAAAACGAATAACATCTCTTAAAGATGTGTCAGCACAAATTGCGATTAACCATAAAAAAGCGCGCTATGTTCGGATTGAGCTAGAAGGCTATAATGCCCTCAGTCTTGCAGAAGTCCAAGTATATCGTGCTGAGAATATCGCTTGGAAAAAACAAGCTAAGCAAAGTTCTACTGATTTTGGTGGAGATGCTAGTCGTGCCTTGGATGGCAATACCAATAGTAGTTATAGCCAGCAATCAATTACCCATACAAAATTTGAAAACCAGCCTTGGTGGGAAGTTGATTTAGGTCGTACAGAACAGGTAGGACTTGTTCGCCTTCATAACCGTGGGGATGGAGAGCTTTCTAAACGTCTGTCAGACTTTGATGTGATTTTATATGATGAAAAAGGGAAAGAAGTTGCTAGACAGTATGTTGCTAAACTTGACGGAACGAGCTTGGATGTTCAATTAAATGGGAAATTGGGACGCCGTGTTCGTGTGCAACTACGTAAGAACAATCAAGCCCTCAGTCTTGCAGAAGTAGAAGTTTTCCGCTTTATCGCTACGAATGGTGAGACGGCGACACAAGTTTCTAAGCCAGTTCAACCAATCAGTCAAACGCCTGTGAAAGACAAAACATTGACAATTCAACATAGTGGAGCTTATATTGCCCGCTACTCTATAACTTGGGAAGAAGTTACAGTAGACAAAGATGGAAACCAAGTTGTTCGTAGTCGTTCTTGGGAAGGAAACGGTCGCAACCAGACTGCAGGTTTTGTCCTCAACCTCCCAATCAAAGGAAACATGAGAAATCTGCGAATTAAGATTGAGAAAAAGACAGGTCTACTATGGAATAGATGGCAAACAATCTATGAAAACAGACCAATTTTAGCTCAACCCCACCGTAAAATTACCCATTGGGGAACAACATTAAATTCTAAGATTTCTGATGACGATGTCTTGTAAAAAATCCTACTATTCAAGAATGAGATGATTTAGTTTATAAGAAAGTACTACCTGAGCTTGAATAGAACTCAGGTAGCTATCTGTGAGAGAACAAAATTAAACAGAAAGGTATAGTGAGGTGTTCTAATTTGAACATGAGCGGAAAAACTTTTCTAAAAACTTAGAAAGGAAGGGGAGTTCGGGTTTGAATTGAATCCGATCTACTCTTCTCAATATTATCAAAATTAAGAAAGAAAGGAATTGAACCCATCATAAAAGCAGTGGGAAAAAGATAGTTGGTCTAGCGAGCATCGCTCACTGCGCCCCACTCCTATTTTCCCTTTGGCTTTTTAACGGGTTTGGTATCTTTCTCAATATAAAATATAAAAAAGAAAGGTAGAGCGCGTGTTTTGATTTGAACACGAGCGGAAAACTTTTCTAAAAACTCAGAAGAGAAGGGGAGTTCGGGTTTGAATTGAAGCCGTTCTAATCTTCTCAATATCATCAAAATTAAGAAAGGAATTGACCCCACCCTAAAAGCAGTGGGAAAAAGATAGTTGGTCTAGCGAGCATCGCTCACTGCGCCCAACTCCTATTTTCCCTTTGCTTTTTGACGGGTTTGGTATCTTTCTCAATATAAAATAAAGAAAGGTAGAGCGTGTGTTCTGATTTGAACACGAGCGGAAAACTTGGAAAATAGATAATCTGACTGAAAAATCAGGATTTCTCGTCAGATTCCTAATTTTCAGTCGTTTTCTTGTCGCTCTTTGTATCATAAATTATGTCTATCCATATTGCTGCTCAGCAGGGTGAAATTGCTGATAAAATTCTTCTTCCAGGGGATCCTCTTCGTGCGAAATTTATTGCGGAGAATTTCCTTGAAGATGCTGTTTGTTTTAACGAAGTGCGTAACATGTTTGGTTACACTGGTACTTACAAGGGTCACCGTGTATCTGTTATGGGAACTGGGATGGGAATGCCATCTATTTCGATTTATGCGCGTGAGTTAATTGTTGACTACGGAGTGAAAAAATTGATTCGTGTGGGAACTGCAGGATCTTTGAATGCAGATGTCCACGTACGTGAATTGGTTTTGGCGCAGGCAGCTGCAACCAACTCTAACATCATCCGCAATGACTGGCCACAGTACGATTTCCCACAAATCGCTAGCTTTGATTTGCTAGATAAGGCTTATCATATTGCCAAAAATCTCGGTATGACAACCCACGTTGGGAACGTTTTGTCATCTGATGTCTTTTATTCAAACTACTTTGAAAAGAACATCGAGCTTGGTAAATGGGGAGTCAAGGCTGTGGAAATGGAAGCAGCAGCACTTTACTATCTGGCAGCCCAACACCATGTTGACGCGCTAGCTATTATGACAATCTCTGATAGCTTGGTTAATCCAGATGAGGACACGACTGCAGAAGAACGTCAAAATACCTTCACCGATATGATGAAGGTTGGATTAGAAACCTTGATTGCTGAATAAAAGAGAACACAAAAGGAAGACTTTCTGGATGAAAATCTTCCTTTTTTAGTCATTCAGTCCATACTGTGACCTTAATGAAATGTTGCTCTACCGTCTATTTTTTAAGAGATTGCAAAAAACAATCAATCTCTGCTTGAGAATGGAGAATACGCATCTTTTCTGGGTAAGTATTGTTTAAATATTGGTATCTATCCTTAGCATTTTTTGTTCGACCATCCCAGAGAATCCAACGAATAAATTCCCAGTTGAATTGCTCGG
Source organism: Streptococcus sp. 3167 (assembly GCF_013277175.1). NCBI lineage: Bacteria > Bacillati > Bacillota > Bacilli > Lactobacillales > Streptococcaceae > Streptococcus > Streptococcus sp. 3167. The sequence goes on from NZ_VMML01000027.1 coordinate 16,042, forward strand.
GGCATCCCTTAGCCATGCTTTCTCTCACTTTTCCTCTGTATTTTAAATAGCGCTTAAAGGCTCTTAGCAAACAATTCCAAGCAGAGAAGTTTAAAAAGATGATTTGGTTAGCTTCCTGCATTCTTTCTTCGTAATAACACCAAGAATAATTACCATCGATGACCCAAGCTTCATGCTTGGTGAGAAAATTTTTCATCTCGGTTAACATCCAATCACGGTCACTGTCTTGCCAACCAGGTTGAAATTGGAGTGTGTCCATATGAAGTTTTGGGATGGAGTAGTAGAGAGATAACTTTTCAGCTAGCGTTGACTTACCAGCACCAGAATATCCGATAATTGCAATTTTCATTTTCTACCTTTTCCTATTTGGAGACAAAAAAACAGCCTCTATGGACTGTTTCTTATTTAGCAAGTTTAGCTGAAAGACGAGCTTTATCGCGGCTTGCTTTGTTTTTGTGAATCAAACCTTTAGTTTCTGCTTTATCGATAGCTGAGCTAGCAGCACGGAAAAGTTCTTCAGATGGGTTTGCTTCGAAAGCTTTGATAGCAGTACGCATAGCTGATTTTTGAGCTGAGTTCTTTTCGTTTTGTTTAACGTTCAATTCAGCGCGTTTGATAGCTGATTTAATGTTTGCCAATGTTCTTACCTCCATATTTACTAACTATACCATTATATCTGAAAACTTACGTTTTGACAAGGGAAAATTATTTTTTTAAGTAAATTTCATCGATTTCATGGTTCTTTGTTTTATGAAGAATCACTTCTGCACGATTTCTAGTTGGTTCAATATAATTTTGTAGATTTGTGAGATTGATACTGGTCCAGACCTGATGGGCAAAGGATTCCACTTCCCCAATCGGCATTTGTGTAAAACGATAATAGTAGCTATCAGGGTCGTTTTGGGCTAGGCTCAGGATTTTCAAGAAACGGTCTAGATACCAACTCTCGATGTCATCAACTGAAGCATCAACATAGATGGAAAAGTCAAAGAAGTCAGTAATATAGAGACGCTCGTTTTGTGGATTTTGAAAGACGTTAATCCCCTCGACAATCACAAAGTCAGCAGCTTTTACTCGTTGTTTTGCTTCAGGGACGATGTCATAGACTTCATGAGAGTAGACAGGAATATCCACATCTTGTCCATTTTTGATGCAGTCCAAGAAGTTGAGAAGAGCTTCCATATCATAGCTTTCAGGAAATCCCTTACGATTTAAAATCCCTTGTTCAATCAAGGTCTGGTTGGGATAGAGAAAGCCGTCAGTTGTTACCAACTCAACCCTAGCATCTGTAAGTGTACGGGACAGTAGGATTTGAAGTAGGCGACTGGTTGTGGATTTTCCAACGGCAACACTCCCAGAAACCCCAATGATAAAAGGCTGGGATTTGCTTTCACGTTGAAGGAAAATCCCTTTTGAAAAGGCCAAATCATCCTTGGTACGCTTGTAAATCTGGATGAGATGGGCTAGGGGGAGATAGACATCGGTAACATCCTGCAAGCTAATCTGGTCATTAAAACTCTTGATGGATTCTAATTCCTCTTCTGTCAAAGGAGGTGTCGTCTTTCGATGTAAAGATTGCCAAGTCTGGCGACTGATTTTTTCAAAATGTAAAAATTCGTTGGTCATTTGTTTTCCCCTAGATATTTTGTCTATCATACCATAAAAAGTTAAAAAAATAAAGCGGTTTCTTGAATGTGGTAAGTCAATAGTATATAATATAAGTAGATAGAGGATGAACAATTTATTGATGAAGTAGGAGCTGCTTTCTACTGACTTATCAGCTATAAAGGGGGCTTTGGGGTTTATAACTTATAGGAGGTGTACTATGAAAATCTTGAAACGTTACCTATTGGAACTCTGTTTTATTTTAAGTTTTGCCTTACCTTTTATAAAAGGAGTCAATGCGGATAATGGTAGACGCTTTGTGGAAATCTATTACGGTTTTACTTTTTTGATGGAACATGCCATTGTAACAGCTGTCTTTATCTGTTCGCTTTTGATTGCTTTCTTCCTAAAAAAACGATGGGCGAAATGGCTTGCTGCTGGTAGTTATTGCTTTTTAGTTCTATGGATTGCGACAGAGGGTTATTTCTTCCGCATGTCACTAGAAGATTTGATACGACTTTGGACAAGTTTGGAAATCCTGACACAAACGTATCAATTGGGCTTTTATCTAAATATTTTGTTGGGAATTTTGTTGATAATTAAGTATCTGAAGGTTAAGCAATAGTAATAAAAATGCGCTTGATTATAGACAATAAATTTGTTGTTTTATCATGGCAATGATAGCTGTAGTCCTAGATGAAATACAAGTTGCTTATAAAAGTTGAAAGAGATTGAAGGGGAGCTATTGTAACGCACCTTCCTTCAATCTTTTTGTTTTATTTTGGATATGTAAACGATTTACAATTCGATCCAAAATATGATAGAATAGGGTTATGAATAAAATGTACTATGCAGAAAATCCTGACGCTGCTCACGACATTCATGAGTTGAGAGTAGAATTGTTGGGAGAAAAAATGACCTTTCTGACGGATGCAGGTGTTTTTAGCAAGAAGATGGTTGACTTCGGAAGTCAGCTTTTGCTCAAGTGTCTGGAGGTCAACCAAGGAGAAACTGTCCTTGATGTAGGCTGTGGTTACGGACCTTTGGGCTTGTCTTTAGCTAAGGCTTATGGCGTTCAGGCTACCATGGTCGATATCAATAATCGTGCCTTGGGTTTGGCGCGACAAAATGCTGAACGAAATAAAGTAGAAGCGACGATTTTCCAGTCCAACATCTATGAACAAGTTGAAGGGAAATTTGAACATGTCATTTCCAATCCCCCTATTCGTGCTGGAAAAAAAGTCGTTCATGAAATTATCGAGAAAAGTAAAGATTTCTTGGAAATTGGTGGAGATTTGACCATCGTCATCCAGAAAAAACAAGGGGCTCCAAGTGCCAAGTCTAAGATGGAAGATGTGTTTGGCAATTGTGAAATCCTTAAAAAAGATAAGGGATACTATATCCTTAGAAGTGTGAAAGAATGAGAGCAGTTGATTTAATCCAAAAAAAACGAGACGGTCAAGAACTGACTTCAAGTGAAATTGAATGGCTGATAGAAGGCTATGTATCAGGAACTGTTCCTGATTATCAGATGTCTGCCTTTGCTATGGCTGTTTATTTTAAAGGAATGACGACTCGAGAAATATCTGATTTGACCATGAAGATGGTCAAGACAGGGCAAGAGTTTGACCTGTCTGCCATTGATGGTGTGAAAGTTGACAAGCATTCTACTGGTGGTGTCGGCGATAAGGTAACCTTGATTTTAGCTCCTCTTGTTGCTAGCTTTGGTGTGCCTGTGGCAAAAATGAGTGGTCGTGGCCTTGGTCATACTGGTGGGACAATTGATAAATTGGAGTCCATTAAAGGCTATCAAGTCGAGCGCAGTCAAGAGGATTTTATTCGTCAGGTTCAGGATATTGGTGTATCTGTCATTGGGCAATCAGACCAGCTGGTTAAAGCAGATAAACTTCTCTACGCCCTCCGTGATGTGACCGCAACTGTCGACACGATTCCTTTGATTGCGAGTTCGGTGATGAGCAAGAAAATCGCGGCAGGAGCGGATGCTATTTTGCTAGACGTAACTGTCGGTGAGGGCGCCTTCATGAAGACGGTTGATGAGGCGCGTGAGTTGGCTCAAACCATGGTGGAACTTGGTAAGGCTGTTGGCCGGAAGACAGTAGCGGTGATTACGGATATGAGCCAGCCTTTAGGGCGTGCGATTGGAAATCGTCTGGAAATCCTTGAAGCATTGGAGATTCTACAAGGTCAAGGACGTCAGGATATTACCCACTTTATTTGTGAATTGGCTCAAATTATGCTTGGTCTGGCAAATGTAAATAAAACAGTTGAAGAAGTTCGCCAACATCTTGAAAATGGCCAAGCGCTGGCTAAGTTTGAGGAAATGGTCCAAGCCCAAGGTGGAGACTTAGAAGACCTCTATCGTCCTGTAAATGTGTCCCATGTGGTGGAAATCCCTGCTCAGGAGACGGGTGTTATTTCAGCTCTTCCAGCTATGGAATTTGGGCTTTATGCTATGAGACTGGGGGCAGGCCGTGCAGTCAAGTCTGATGCCTTGGATTATGAAACAGGAATTGTTTTTGAAAAGAAAGTTGGAGATTCCGTTCAAAAGGGAGAAATTGTTGCAAAAGTATACACAAATGGAAAAATTTCTCATCAGCTAGTTACAGATTTTCAAAAATATGTTAAAATAAATGATAGGGTGCAAAGTTTACGAGAAATTATAGAAATTATCTCATAAACCGCAGGAGAATCCGAATATGAAATTAAATAAATATATCGATCATACGCTTTTAAAACAAGATGCAACAGAAAATCAAATTGATTGTTTGTTGTCTGAGGCTAGAGAGTATGATTTTGCCAGTGTTTGCGTTAATCCGACCTGGGTTGAACATGCTAAAAAAGAGCTTGAAGGCACAGATGTCAAGGTCTGCACAGTAGTAGGTTTCCCTTTGGGAGCAACAACTTCAACTGTGAAAGCTTTTGAGACAAAAGAAGCTATCCAAAATGGTGCAGATGAGATTGATATGGTGATCAATGTTGGGGCTCTCAAATCAGGTAATTTAGCCTTGGTTGAATCGGACATCCGTGCTGTTGTAGAAGCAAGTGGTGACAAGTTAGTGAAAGTCATTATTGAAGCTTGCCTTCTGACAGATCAAGAAAAAGTTGTGGCTTGTCAATTAGCCCAAAAAGCAGGAGCTGATTTTGTTAAAACATCTACTGGCTTTTCAACTGGTGGCGCTACGATAGCAGATGTTCAATTGATGCGTGAAACAGTTGGGTCTGATATGGGTGTCAAGGCTGCTGGTGGAGCTCGTTCTTATGAGGATGCTCTTGCCTTTGTCGAAGCAGGTGCGACCCGTATCGGAACGTCAGCTGGAGTAGCAATTCTAAAAGGAGAATTGGCAGATGGCGACTACTGAGTTGATTGAACTGGCAATTGAAACCAGCAAGAAAGCCTATGTCCCCTATTCTCACTTTCCTATCGGAGCAGTTTTAGTAGCCAAAGACGGAAGTGTTTACACGGGAGTGAATATCGAAAATGCTAGCTATCCTTTGACCAATTGCGGTGAGAGAACAGCCATTTTTAAGGCTATATCTGAAGGACAAAGAGAGTTTTCAGAATTGATTGTCTATGGACAGACTGAAAAACCAATCTCACCATGTGGTGCTTGTCGCCAAGTAATGGTCGAATTTTTTGAACAAGATCTAAAAGTGACCTTAGTCGCAAAAGATAAATCGACGGTCGAGATGACGGTCGGGGAGTTACTTCCATACTCTTTTACAGACTTAACTTAGTCTGAGTCGCTCTCTGAGTGGCACGGTCCTTGTGGCCAACCAATCCATACTTGCAACATCGTTGCACATCTTATTTAGGAGGTTCAGTAATGAACAAGAAACAATGGCTAGGTCTTGGCCTAGTAGCAGTGGCAGCAGTTGGACTTGCTGCATGTGGTAACCGCTCTTCTCGTAAGGCAGATTCATCTTCTGATGTGAAGACAAAAGCAGCAATCGTCACTGATACTGGTGGTGTTGATGATAAATCATTCAACCAATCAGCTTGGGAAGGTTTGCAGGCTTGGGGTAAAGAACACAATCTTTCAAAAGATAACGGTTTCACTTACTTCCAATCAACAAGTGAAGCTGACTACGCTAACAACTTGCAACAAGCGGCTGGAAGTTACAACCTAATCTTCGGTGTTGGTTTTGCCCTTCACAATGCGGTTGAAGAAGCAGCTAAAGAACATTCTGACTTGAACTATGTCTTGATTGATGATGTGATTAAAGATAAAAAGAATGTTGCGAGCGTAACTTTCGCTGATAATGAGTCAGGTTACCTTGCAGGTGTAGCTGCAGCCAAAACAACTAAAACAAAACAAGTTGGTTTTGTAGGTGGACAGGAGTCAGAAGTTATCTCTCGTTTTGAATCTGGTTTCAAGGCAGGTGTTGCCTCAGTAGACCCATCTATCAAAGTACAAGTTGACTATGCTGGTTCATTTGGTGATGCTGCTAAAGGTAAAACAATTGCAGCAGCACAATACGCAGCTGGTGCAGATATTGTTTACCAAGTAGCTGGTGGTACAGGTGCTGGTGTCTTTGCAGAAGCAAAATCACTCAACGAAAGCCGTCCTGAAAATGAAAAAGTTTGGGTTATCGGTGTTGACCGTGACCAAGAAGCAGAAGGTAAATACACTTCTAAAGATGGCAAAGAATCAAACTTTGTTCTTGCATCTACTTTGAAACAAGTTGGTACAACTGTAAAAGATATTTCTAACAAGGCAGAAAAAGGTGAATTCCCTGGCGGTCAAGTGATCGTTTACTCATTGAAAGATAAAGGGGTTGACTTGGCAGTAACAAACCTTTCAGAAGAAGGTAAAAAAGCTGTCGAAGATGCTAAAGCTAAAATCCTTGATGGAAGCGTAAAAGTTCCTGCAAAATAATGGATGGAAGTCATTTCTTAGGAAGCGGCCCTCGGTCGCTTTTTTAAGAGTTGAGACAAAGTCATTTTGTCTCAGTAAAGCTTGCTACTAGACAAACTAGCAAGTTTTATTGAAATAAAATAAGACTCTGAAAGGAAGAGCACATGGCACACGAAAATGTCATAGAGATGCGTGATATTACCAAGGTGTTTGGCGAATTTGTTGCCAACGACAACATCAACCTGCACCTACGAAAGGGTGAAATTCATGCACTTTTAGGAGAAAATGGGGCTGGAAAGTCCACGCTCATGAACATGTTAGCAGGACTTCTTGAACCAACTAGTGGTGAAATCGCGGTCAACGGTCAAGTTGTCAATCTCGATTCACCATCTAAAGCAGCTGGCTTGGGAATCGGAATGGTTCACCAGCACTTTATGTTGGTAGAAGCTTTCACGGTGGCTGAAAACATCATTTTAGGAAGTGAATTGACTAAAAATGGTGTACTAGATATTGCTGGAGCTAGCAAAGAAATCAAGGCTCTTTCTGAACGTTATGGCTTAGCTGTTGACCCTTCTGCCAAGGTAGCAGACATCTCAGTCGGAGCCCAACAACGTGTAGAAATTTTAAAAACCCTTTATCGGGGGGCTGATATCCTTATCTTTGACGAACCAACGGCTGTTTTGACTCCATCAGAAATTGATGAGTTGATGGCTATTATGAAAAATCTTGTCAAAGAAGGAAAATCAATTATCTTGATCACCCACAAGTTGGACGAGATTCGCGCAGTTTCTGACCGCGTTACAGTTATCCGTCGTGGGAAATCAATTGAAACCGTCGAAATTGCAGGGGCTACCAATGCTGATTTGGCAGAAATGATGGTGGGACGTTCTGTTTCCTTTAAAACGGAGAAACAAGCCTCTCAACCAAAAGAAGTGGTCTTGTCTATTACAGACTTGGTGGTCAATGAAAACCGCGGTGTCCCAGCTGTGAAAAATCTGTCCTTGGATGTTCGTGCTGGAGAGATTGTTGGAATTGCGGGGATTGATGGAAATGGTCAGTCTGAACTGATTCAAGCCATCACAGGTCTTCGCAAGGTTGAATCTGGTAGCATTGAGCTAAAAGGAGATTCAATTGTAGGCTTGCATCCACGACAAATTACAGAGCTAAGTGTTGGGCACGTTCCAGAAGACCGTCACCGTGATGGTTTGATTTTAGAGATGATGATTTCTGAAAATATTGCCCTTCAAACCTACTACAAAGAACCACATAGTAAAAATGGAATTTTGAACTATTCAAATATTACTTCTTATGCTAAAAAGCTAATGGAAGAATTTGATGTTCGTGCTGCCAGTGAATTTGTTCCTGCAGCTGCACTTTCAGGAGGAAATCAACAAAAAGCAATTATTGCTCGTGAAATTGATCGTGATCCTGATCTCCTTATCGTCAGCCAGCCAACTCGTGGGTTGGATGTCGGTGCCATTGAATATATCCACAAGCGCTTGATTGAAGAGCGTGATAATGGTAAGGCTGTTCTAGTTGTCAGCTTTGAATTGGATGAGATTTTAAACGTCTCAGACCGTATTGCCGTTATTCATGATGGTAAGATTCAAGGTATTGTGTCACCAGAAACAACCAATAAACAAGAACTTGGTGTCTTGATGGCTGGTGGAAACTTGGGAAAGGAGAAGAGTGATGTCTAAAAAATTACAACAAATTTCGGTTCCCTTGATCTCTGTCTTCCTTGGAATTTTACTTGGAGCCATTGTCATGTGGATCTTCGGCTATGATGCTATTTGGGGCTACGAAGAATTGTTCTATACAGCCTTTGGTAGCCTGCGTGGGATTGGAGAAATCTTCCGTGCAATGGGGCCTTTGGTCTTGATTGGTCTTGGATTTGCTGTTGCCAGTCGTGCAGGTTTCTTTAACGTTGGGCTTCCTGGTCAGGCTTTGGCAGGTTGGATTCTCAGTGGTTGGTTTGCCCTGTCGCATCCAGATATGCCACGTCCCTTGATGATTCTAGCAACTATCGTGATTGCTTTGATTGCTGGTGGGATTGTCGGAGCTATTCCAGGTGTTTTGAGAGCTTATCTCGGGACTTCAGAGGTTATCGTAACCATCATGATGAACTACATTGTCTTGTATGTAGGGAATGCCTTTATCCATGCCTTCCCTAAAGACTTTATGCAAAGTACAGATTCGACCATTCGTGTTGGGGCTAATGCAACCTATCAGACCCCTTGGTTGGCTGAGTTGACTGGTAATTCGCGGATGAATATTGGTATTTTCTTTGCCATCATTGCTGTTGCAGTTATTTGGTTCATGCTCAAGAAAACAACCCTTGGTTTTGAAATCCGTGCTGTTGGTCTTAATCCACATGCTTCAGAATACGCTGGTATTTCTGCAAAACGAACGATTATCCTATCAATGATTATTTCAGGTGCCTTGGCAGGTCTTGGTGGAGCTGTTGAAGGACTTGGAACCTTCCAGAATGTCTATGTTCAAGGGGCGTCATTGGCTGTTGGATTTAACGGGATGGCGGTTAGTCTGCTTGCGGCCAACTCACCAATTGGTATTCTCTTTGCAGCCTTTCTATTTGGTGTTCTCCAAGTTGGAGCTCCTGGTATGAATGCGGCGCAGGTACCGTCTGAGCTTGTTAGCATTGTAACAGCGTCTATTATCTTCTTTGTCGGTGTTCATTACCTTATCGAACGCTTTGTCAAACCGAAAAAACAAGTTAAAGGAGGTAAGTAAAGATGTCTATTACAACCTTGCTCACCCTCTTGGTGTCTTCTATGCTGATTTATTCAGCACCCCTCATCTTTACAAGTATTGGTGGTGTTTTCTCTGAACGTGGTGGTGTGGTAAACGTCGGTCTTGAAGGAATTATGGTTATGGGTGCCTTTTCTGGAGTTGTCTTTAACCTTGAATTTGCAGAACAATTTGGAGCAGCAACTCCATGGCTATCCTTGCTTGTAGCAGGATTGGTAGGGGGAATCTTTTCTATCATTCACGCAGCTGCGACGGTGCATTTCCGTGCAGACCATGTTGTCAGCGGTACGGTATTGAACTTGATGGCGCCAGCCTTGGCTGTTTTCTTAGTGAAAGTCCTTTATAACAAAGGACAAACCGACAACCTAAGTCAGACTTTTGGACGCTTTGATTTCCCAGTCTTGGCAAATATCCCAGTAATCGGTGATATCTTCTTCAAGTCAACTAGCCTTCTTGGTTACTTGGCGATTGCCTTCTCGTTCCTTGCTTGGTTTATTCTCTTCAAAACTCGCTTTGGTCTTCGTCTCCGCTCTGTTGGTGAACATCCTCAAGCAGCGGACACGTTGGGAATCAATGTCTACAAGATGAGATATTTAGGGGTTATTATTTCAGGTTTCCTAGGTGGAATTGGCGGAGCGATTTATGCTCAATCAATCTCAGTTAACTTCTCAGTGACAACTATTGTTGGACCTGGATTTATCGCCCTTGCTGCTATGATTTTTGGAAAATGGAATCCAATCGGAGCCATGCTTTCTAGTCTTTTCTTTGGACTTTCACAAAGTTTGGCTGTTATCGGTTCTCAATTACCGTTCCTACAAGGTGTGCCTGCGGTTTATCTTCAAATCGCACCTTATGTTTTGACAATTCTTGTCTTGGCAGCCTTCTTTGGAAAAGCAGTTGCACCAAAAGCAGATGGTATCAACTATATCAAATCAAAATAAGTATACAAAAAAACGTCAGTTCTGTTCAAACTGGCGTTTATTTTTTAGAATTTTGATGGGTTAAGTTTAATCCCCAAGGGACCAAATTTTCAGTCTTGTTTTTGATACGAGCGATATTGTCCTTATGACGAATGATAATCAAACTAGCAAGTGCTAGGATAATAGCGATGAAGAGAGGGTCATAGTGACTCAGGATAAAACCAACAAGTGGAAAGAGTAGAACTCCGATAACGGCTGCGATAGATGCTGTGACACTAGATAGTGAAATCATACTACCAAGATAGAGGGTTCCAAAGAAAACAACTGCAAGGTAGAGACAGAAGACAGGCGCAAATCCGAAAACCACTCCAGCACTGGTTGCGACAGCCTTACCACCCTTAAATCCTGCAAAGATAGGGAAGGTATGGCCAATAACAGCCAAAAGTCCAAAGATGAGAGGCGAAACGCCTTGCAGATGAAACATAATTGGAAGAAGCGTTGCTAGAGTTCCTTTGAAAAAGTCAATCACAAAGGTCGTCATACCAGCTTTCTTACCTAAAATGCGGAAAGTATTGGTTGTTCCAGTATTTCCAGAACCGTGTTCACGCAGATTGATTTGAAAGAATACTTGTCCAATCCAGAGACCAGACGGAATCGAACCCAGCAAATAGGCTAGGATTAATAAAACTATTGTAATCATACTCCTATTATATCATGAAATGGAGAAGAAAGGCAGAGAATCTCTTCTGAAATTGTCACAGCGGAGAAAGAAAAATTTTGCAAAATCCTTGGAAAACCTGTAGAATAGTAAAGATGAACGAATAGGAGGTTCCTTGTGTCAAAAAAGGAAATCAATATTAATAATTATAATGATGATGCCATTCAGGTGCTAGAAGGGTTGGATGCGGTCCGAAAACGTCCAGGGATGTATATCGGATCGACCGATGGCGCTGGGCTCCACCACCTAGTCTGGGAAATCGTCGATAATGCTGTCGATGAAGCCTTGTCTGGATTTGGTGACCGTATTGATGTGACCATCAATAAAGATGGCAGTTTAACGGTTCAAGACCATGGACGTGGGATGCCAACTGGTATGCACGCTATGGGAATTCCAACTGTTGAGGTTATCTTTACCATTCTTCACGCCGGAGGGAAATTCGGTCAAGGTGGTTATAAGACATCAGGTGGTCTGCACGGGGTGGGTTCTTCCGTTGTTAATGCCCTTTCTAGTTGGTTAGAAGTTGAAATTATCCGTGACGGGGCAATCTATAAGCAACGTTTTGAAAATGGTGGAAAACCTGTCACGACCTTGAAGAAAATCGGTACTGCACCCAAGACTAAAACAGGTACCAAGGTTACCTTCATGCCTGATGCGACTATCTTTTCTACGACAGACTTCAAATACAATACCATTTCAGAACGCCTCAATGAATCAGCCTTTCTTTTGAAAAATGTGACCTTGTCTTTGACTGATAAACGAACAGATGAAGCGATTGAATTCCACTATGAGAATGGGGTGCAGGACTTTGTTTCTTATCTGAACGAAGACAAGGAAACATTGACGCCGGTTCTTTACTTTGAAGGGGAAGACAATGGTTTTCAAGTGGAAGTGGCCCTCCAGTACAATGACGGATTTTCAGATAATATTTTGTCCTTTGTTAATAACGTTCGCACCAAGGACGGTGGAACGCACGAGACAGGACTCAAGTCCGCTATTACCAAGGTTATGAACGACTACGCGCGTAAGACAGGTCTTCTCAAGGAAAAAGATAAAAACCTTGAAGGATCAGACTATCGTGAGGGGCTAGCAGCCGTTCTCTCTATTCTAGTCCCTGAAGAACACCTCCAGTTTGAAGGACAGACCAAGGACAAACTAGGAAGCCCTCTTGCCCGCCCAGTTGTGGATGGAATTGTGGCAGATAAGTTGACCTTCTTCCTTATGGAAAATGGGGAATTGGCTTCTAATCTCATTCGCAAGGCTATCAAGGCCCGTGATGCTCGTGAGGCAGCCCGTAAGGCACGTGATGAGAGCCGAAATGGCAAGAAAAATAAGAAAGATAAGGGATTGCTGTCTGGTAAATTAACCCCAGCCCAGTCCAAGAATCCAGCTAAGAATGAACTCTATCTAGTCGAGGGGGACTCTGCCGGTGGTTCTGCCAAACAAGGTCGTGATCGTAAATTCCAGGCTATCCTACCTCTTCGTGGTAAGGTTATCAATACAGCCAAGGCCAAGATGGCGGATATCCTAAAAAATGAGGAAATCAATACCATGATTTATACCATCGGTGCAGGTGTTGGAGCAGACTTCTCTATTGAAGATACCAACTATGATAAGATCATTATCATGACCGATGCGGACACCGACGGTGCCCACATTCAGACTTTACTCTTGACATTTTTCTACCGCTACATGCGTCCCCTAGTTGAGGCAGGTCATGTCTACATCGCCCTTCCGCCTCTTTACAAGATGTCAAAAGGTAAAGGCAAGAAAGAAGAAGTAGCCTACGCTTGGACGGATGGAGAGCTAGAAGAACTCCGCAAGCAGTTCGGTAAAGGTGCTACACTCCAACGTTATAAAGGTCTTGGTGAGATGAATGCGGACCAGCTCTGGGAAACAACCATGAATCCAGAAACCCGTACCCTCATACGTGTCACCATCGAAGATCTAGCACGCGCCGAACGTCGTGTCAATGTTCTCATGGGAGATAAGGTCGAACCACGCCGTAAGTGGATTGAAGATAATGTCAGGTTTACGCTGGAAGAAGCGACAGTGTTTTAAGTTAGTTTAAAGAGGAAATAAGAGTGAGAGTTATTGAATTATTTGCAGGTGCAGGTGGTTTGGCACTTGGAATAGAAAAAGCTGGATTCGAAGCCATTGGTTTGATTGAGTTTGATAAAGCAGCAGCGGCAACATTGAAACACAACAGACCTAGTTGGAATGTCATTCATGATGATATTGCAAATATTTCATCTCTTGATTTGGAGGAATATTTTAATATAAAAAAGGGAGAACTAGAACTGTTGAGCGGAGGTGCTCCCTGTCAAGCTTTTTCTTATGCTGGGAAACGTTTAGGTTTAGAGGATGCTCGAGGTACATTATTCTACCACTATGCAATATTTCTAAATAAACTTCAACCGAAAATGTTTGTTTTTGAAAATGTACGTGGCCTAGTTTCTCATGATCATGGAAAAACATTTCGAACTATTATGGATATTTTTTCGGATGAAGGTTACACGGTTAAATGGAAGGTTTTAAATGCCTGGGATTATGGAGTGGCTCAGAAACGTGAACGTATGATTATGGTTGGGGTTAGAAATGACTTAGCTGATATTATTTCGTTTGATTATCCAGAACCACATGAATATAAGCCAGTATTGAGAGATATATTATTAGATAGTCCGCCTAGTGTTGGTGCACAATATTCTGATTACAAGAGAAAAATTTTTGAATTAGTTCCCCCAGGTGGCTATTGGCGTGATATTCCAGAAGATATTGCAAAAGAGTATATGAAGTCAACTTGGGATATGACTGGGGGCAGGACAGGTATTTTGAGAAGAATGAGTTTAGATGAACCATCTTTAACAGTTTTAACATCTCCTACCCAAAAACAAACAGAACGTTGCCATCCATTGGAGGCTCGTCCTTTTACAGTTCGTGAAAATGCTCGCATTCAAAGTTTTCCAGATGATTGGATATTCCAAGGGAGCATAGGAAATCAATATAAGCAAGTGGGGAATGCTGTTCCAGTTAACTTGGCTTATGAAGTGGGGATAAAGATAAAAGAAAGTTTGGAGCAATTATGACTTGGGATGTAGATTTTATTAGTGAAGAAGATTTTTTAAAACATGTTCAGGATACTATTTCGAAGTATGGTGAAAAATTGAAATCTTTTGATTTGAAACGATTTAATAAGAATATTGTAGATCCTGTAAAATTAATTTTTGATAAGTCGGTTTATCGTAGTTCTTGGGATGAAATTATTAGTAATGAAATTTTTCGCCAAAGAGATAAATCAAATAATAATGATATTGGCTATTTCCATCAAACTATTTTCAGATATATGAAGAATTGTCGTGTCCCAGATAATGGAAAAGAAGGTGGCTGGGATGTTATATATGAGAATCCAGAAGGAATTTCTTTACCTGATGGTTCGCGTGTAAGTAGAATTTATGTTGAAATGAAAAATAAACACAATACTATGAATTCTGCATCATCAGGGAAGACTTTTATCAAGATGCAAAATCAGTTATTGAAGGATGACGATTGTGCCTGTTTCTTGGTCGAAGCAATTTCAAAGCAATCTCAAAATATTAAATGGGAACCTAAAGTTGACGGGGAAAAAGTTGGTCACAAATTTATTCGTAGAGTTAGCCTGGATCAATTTTATTTCATGGTAACGGGTGAAAAAGATGCCTTTTATAAGATGTGTATGAATTTACCATCAGTAGCTGAGAAGGCAGTAGAAAAAATGGGAACAGAGATCGTGCCAAATGATACTGTTTTTGAAGAAATCATTATGAAAGCAGAAGGAAATATTGAAGATGATAGTGAATTGGCAGTTGCAAGAGTGATCTATCTTCTAGGATTTTCAACTTATTTAGGTTTTGATAGAACATGATTTCATAACAAAATGGCGTTAATAAGGGGAAGATATGGTATTGGAAAATAAACTAGGCATTACAAACTCAGCCCAGCTGGCAGATGCAGAAGAAAAACTGACAAAAAAACAAGCCGCCCTGCTTTTTCAGACAGGAGACTTGTTCAAGATGGAAGTTGGGACATTTGCAGGGCTGTCAGCTATTCACCACTATCTTTTTTCAGGTATCTATGATTTCGCTGGAAAAATCCGTGATGTCAATATTGCAAAGGATAACTTTCAATTTGCCCCCCGTATTTTTTTAGAGCAATCCTTACAGTATATTGACAAACTTCCTCATGACAATTTTGATCAAGTGGTTGATAAGTATGCGGATATGAATATTGCCCATCCTTTCCGTGAGGGAAATGGACGCGCCATGCGGATTTGGCTAGATTGTATGCTTCGTGAGAAGCTGGGTAAGGTGGTAGATTGGAACGCCATTGATAAGGATGAATACCTGAATGCCATGAAGCGTAGTGCAGTATCGACTGGAGAACTCAAGTATTTACTCCTCAATAACTTGACGGATGACCTCAGTCAGACCAGTTTCTTTAAGGGAGTAGATGCTTCATACTACTACGAAGGATACAGTCTTTACAAGACAAGGGAATTATAATATAAAAACTATCCAGTAAGAAGAAGTAGACACCTAGTAATCTATAAAATGAGAAGGTACTGACATGAGAGCTGAGACAGAAATGCTAAATCTGATTTTACAAACTGCCAAAACTTTACAAGTTAAAGCTGTCGCCATGTCTGGTTCACGGGCAAATCCAAAGGCCCTAAAAGATGAATTTCAAGACTATGACGTGGTCTATGTCGTGGATGATTTAGATAATCTGACGAGTGACCTTTCTTGGTTGGAGCATTTTGGCAAACGCCTGATTGAACAGCATGTCCTACTTGACCAGCGACATCTTTATCTCATGCTCTTTGAGGATGGTAACCGCATTGATTTAACCCTATGTCCTAAAGAACACATGAAAGAATGGGTAGATAGCGAGTCGAAATTCATAGTTTTGGAAGATGAGAAGGACTTATTTGAGTCCTATTCTCCCAGTCCAAAGCGTCACTGGATAACCCCAGCTACTGAAACGGATTTTAAAAATTCCTGTAATGAATTTTGGTGGGTGTCAGCCTACGTTGTCAAAGGGATTTGTCGCAAGCAGGTATTCTATGCTACTGACCATCTCTATGGTATTTGCCAACAAGAACTCTTGAAAATCTTGGCTTGGCAGGTCGCAAGTGATAAGGGAACAGTAGACGTCGGCAAGAATTATAAGTATCTTTTTAACTATTTACCCACTGATAAAGAAAAGGAATTCTCAGATTTGCTTGATTTTTCAAGTATAGATAAAATTACTCAGTCTTTATTGGCTACGATGCAACTTTTCCACCAAGAAGCTCAATTTCTTGCTCAAAAAATGGGATTTGACTACGATAAAGAAGTGGCTGAGAAGATGATTGAGTATGCTAAGGAAAGAGTGAAGAAGTTTGGGAATAACTGGAAAAATGAAAAAGCGAGAGGAGAAGACTCATGATTGAAAAAGTGGAACGCCTCATTACAGAGATTAATCGTATTCATCGAGAATATTCTAAAGATTATTTTGAAACGGGTAAGGTGGAAAAAATCAATCTCAAGCATACCTTTTCAAAAGTTCCGACTAAAGCGATTTTGGCCTACCGTCTGAATTTACATGAGTCAATTAATGATTATCTGATGAAAGCGGATGTCCAAGATATTGCCTATGTTTATCGTGTCAAAACTTCTGAGTCTATTTTAGATAAAATTACACGTTTTTCAGAGCGTCAAGAGGGCTATCCTGTGAATTCAATTCTTAATGATATTTTTGGTGCTCGTATGATTTTAAGTTCCAAAGAGATAGCTCAAGTTATGGAGAAACTAGATGATTGGCAAGAGCTGTACGGACTAAAAAACTGGTATTTACGTGATAAAGATGGCTATGTCGGTATTCATATCTATTTTAAAAATAAAAGTAATTTTTACTACCCATGGGAACTCCAACTTTGGGATAAGAAAGATGTAGATAGCAATATCGCCAGTCATATCAAGTATAAACGAGGATTTGTGGAGTAGACTTTCAAGTGGAAATGGCGATACAGGAATTGGATGAAACTCACTTACTCTATATTTTTTCTTTTTCCATAAAAAATACACTACATTCTTCGAAAGAAATTGAACATGCCCTAAATGCTATGTGAAATTCCTTGTTAACTGAAGCAACATATTAAATTACAGAAAGGATAGTTTGGTTACTTACGGTAACTGAACATTGGACTAATCCTTTTATCATTACACATACTCTATATTCTTTGAAAGGAGTTGAACACGCCCTAAATGATGCGTGAAAAAGATAAATTCTCTGGTGAGCTTGCTTACTTCAAGAATTTTCTATTTTCACTTGGTATTTTACGGGCTCTGTATCCTATATGTCTAACATTCAAAACATGTCCCTAGAGGACATCATGGGAGAGCGCTTTGGTCGCTACTCCAAGTACATTATTCAAGACCGGGCTTTGCCAGATATTCGTGATGGCTTGAAGCCGGTTCAGCGTCGTATTCTTTATTCGATGAATAAAGATGGAAATACTTTTGACAAGAGCTATCGTAAGTCGGCCAAGTCTGTCGGGAATATCATGGGGAATTTCCACCCACACGGTGACAGTTCCATCTATGATGCCATGGTTCGTATGTCACAGGACTGGAAAAATCGTGAGATTTTGGTCGAAATGCACGGTAACAACGGTTCTATGGACGGAGATCCGCCTGCGGCTATGCGTTATACTGAGGCGCGTTTGTCTGAAATTGCTGGCTACCTTCTTCAAGATATCGATAAAAAGACTGTTCCTTTTGCTTGGAACTTTGACGATACCGAGAAAGAGCCGACAGTCTTGCCAGCAGCCTTTCCAAACCTCTTGGTCAATGGTTCGACTGGGATTTCGGCTGGTTATGCCACAGACATTCCTCCCCATAATTTAGCTGAGGTCATAGATGCTGCAGTTTACATGATTGACCACCCAACTGCAAAGATTGATAAACTCATGGAATTCTTGCCTGGACCAGACTTCCCTACAGGGGCTATTATTCAGGGTCGTGATGAAATCAAGAAAGCTTATGAGACTGGGAAAGGGCGCGTGGTTGTTCGTTCCAAGACTGAAATTGAAAAGCTAAAAGGTGGTAAGGAACAAATCGTTATTACTGAGATTCCTTATGAAATCAACAAGGCCAATCTAGTCAAGAAAATCGATGATGTTCGTGTCAATAACAAGGTGGCAGGCATTGCTGAGGTTCGTGATGAGTCTGACCGTGATGGTCTTCGTATTGCGATTGAGCTCAAAAAAGACGCTAATACGGAGCTCGTTCTCAACTATCTCTTCAAATACACAGACCTGCAAATCAACTACAACTTTAATATGGTGGCGATTGACAATTTCACGCCTCGTCAGGTTGGGATAGTTCCAATCTTGTCTAGCTACATCGCCCACCGTCGTGAAGTGATTTTGGCTCGTTCCCGCTTTGACAAGGAGAAGGCTGAGAAGCGTCTCCATATTGTCGAAGGTTTGATTCGTGTGATTTCGATTTTGGACGAAGTCATTGCTCTTATCCGCGCTTCTGAGAATAAGGCTGACTCCAAGGAAAACCTCAAAGTTAGCTATGATTTTACGGAAGAACAGGCTGAGGCTATCGTAACCTTGCAACTGTACCGTTTGACCAATACAGACGTAGTTGTCTTGCAGGAAGAAGAAGCAGAACTTCGTGAAAAGATTGCTATGCTTGCGGCGATTATCGGTGATGAACGGACCATGTACAATCTCATGAAGAAAGAACTTCGTGAGGTCAAGAAGAAATTTGCGACTCCACGTTTGAGTACTTTAGAAGACACTGCGAAAGCAATCGAGATTGATACAGCTAGTCTGATCGCCGAGGAAGATACCTACGTCAGCGTAACCAAGGCAGGTTACATCAAGCGTACCAGCCCGCGTTCCTTTGCGGCTTCAACGCTAGAGGAAATTGGCAAACGTGATGACGACCGTTTGATTTTTGTTCAATCTGCCAAGACAACCCAGCATCTCTTGATGTTCACGACTCTTGGAAATGTCATCTACAGACCAATCCATGAATTAGCAGATATTCGCTGGAAGGACATCGGAGAGCATTTGAGCCAAACTATTACCAATTTTGAAACGAATGAAGAAATCCTTTATGTGGAAGTTGTGGATCAGTTTGATGATGCGACAACTTATTTTGCAGCTACTCGTCTTGGTCAAATCAAACGGGTAGAACGAAAAGAATTCACTCCATGGCGGACCTATAAAACTAAGTCTGTCAAGTATGCTAAGCTCAAAGACGAGACAGACCAGATTGTAGCAGTGGCTCCAATTAAATTGGATGATGTTGTCTTGATTAGCCAAAACGGTTATGCCCTTCGTTTCAATATTGAAGAGGTTCCGGTTGTCGGTGCCAAGGCTGCAGGGGTCAAGGCTATGAACTTGAAAGAAGATGATGTTCTCCAGTCTGCCTTTATTTGCAATACCTCATCCTTCTACCTCTTGACCCAACGTGGAAGTTTGAAACGTGTTTCTATTGACGAAATTCCGGCAACCAGCCGTGCCAAACGAGGACTACAAGTCTTGCGTGAGTTGAAAAACAAACCGCACCGTGTCTTCTTGGCTGGTGCAGTTGCAGAACAAGGCTTCGTTGGTGACCTCTTCAGTACAGAAGTGGACGGGAACGATCAAATTCTGCTTGTCCAATCCAATAAAGGAACAATCTATGAAAGCCGATTGCAAGACTTGAACTTGTCAGAACGCACTAGCAATGGAAGCTTCATTTCTGACACGATTTCAGATGAAGAAGTTTTTGACGCTTATCTTAAAGAAGTATTTACAGAAGCTAAATAAGTGAAATGAAGAGTCAGTTCTAAGAGCTGGTTCTTTTTATTGAAGAAATTTTCTGAAAATTACAAAATATACTTGCTATTTTAGAAAAATAGTGTAGAATATAAGAAATAGGTTTTTAGAATAAGGAGTGGAATATGACAGTAACGATTGATTGGGAAAACCTTGGTTTCTCCTATATGAAATTACCTTATCGCTATATTGCTCATTTTAAAAATGGACAATGGAATCAAGGAGAACTTACAGAAGATGCAACCTTGCATATTTCAGAGTCTTCTCCAAGTCTTCACTATGGTCAACAAGCCTTTGAAGGTTTGAAAGCTTATCGTACTAAGGATGGCAGTGTTCAACTGTTCCGTCCTGATGAAAATGCCAAACGCCTGCAACGGACATGTGACCGTCTCTTGATGCCACAAGTTCCGACAGAAATGTTTGTAGAAGCTTGTAAAGCAGTTGTCCGTGCCAATGAAGAATACGTACCACCATACGGAACAGGTGGAACCCTCTATCTTCGCCCTCTTTTGATTGGTGTCGGAGATATTATCGGGGTAAAACCAGCAGAGGAGTATATTTTTACTATCTTTGCTATGCCAGTTGGAAATTACTTTAAGGGTGGTTTGGTCCCAACCAACTTCTTGATTCAGGATGAATATGACCGTGCTGCTCCAAATGGTACAGGTGCGGCTAAGGTTGGTGGAAACTATGCTGCCAGTCTCTTGCCAGGGAAATTGGCCAAGTCACGTCATTTCTCAGATGTTATCTACCTAGATCCATCAACACATACAAAGATTGAAGAAGTCGGATCAGCTAACTTCTTTGGAATTACAGCTGATAATGAATTTGTAACACCATTGAGTCCATCTATCTTGCCATCTATTACCAAGTATTCTTTGCTTTATTTGGCAGAACACCGCTTGGGTTTAACTCCTATTGAGGGTGATGTTCCAATTGATAACCTTGACCGTTTTGTAGAGGCAGGTGCCTGTGGTACAGCAGCGGTTATTTCTCCAATTGGAGGCATTCAACACGGTAATGATTTCCATGTATTCTATAGCGAAACAGAAGTAGGTCCTGTGACTCGTAAACTCTATGATGAATTGACAGGTATTCAGTTTGGTGATATTCCAGCGCCAGAAGGTTGGATTGTAAAAGTAGATTAAAAATATATTAAAGGAGATTTTTATGAAATCGAAAAAGTGGATTTTAACAACAGGACTTATCCTAAGCACAACATCTTTTAGCAGCCTGTGGAAAAGCTGATAAAGAAGCAGATGCTCCGACAACATTTTCTTATGTCTATGCAGTGGATCCAGCATCCTTGGACTACAGCATAGCAACGCGTACATCCACAACAGATATTATCGGAAATGTCGTTGATGGTTTGATGGAAAATGATAAATATGGTAATGTTATTCCTTCTTTGGCTGAGGATTGGTCTGTCTCAAAAGATGGATTGACTTATACCTATAAACTTCGTAAAGGAGTGAAATGGTACACATCAGAAGGCGAAGAATACGCAGAAGTAACAGCCCATGACTTTGTGACAGGACTAAAACACGTTGCTGATGGTAAGTCAGACGGTGTCTCTCTCATCCAAAATTCAATCAAAGGCTTGGACGCCTATATGACTGGTGAAACCAATGATTTCTCTGCAGTTGGTGTTAAAGCTTTGGATGACTACACAGTTGAGTATACATTGAATGCGCCAGAAAGTTTCTGGAATTCAAAAGTTACAACAGCGACGATGTTGCCTGTAAATGAAGAGTTTTTAAAGGCATCTGGAAAGAATTACGGAGAGGTTAGCCCAGCAGGGATTCTCTACAATGGACCTTATTTCTTAAAAACATTGACTTCTAAATCGTTGATTGAATATGAAAAAAATCCAAATTACTGGGATAAAGAAAATGTTAAAATTGAGAAGATTAAATTGACCTACTACGATGGTTCAGATTAGGAGTCTTTGATCCGTAGCTTCTCCTCTGGTGCTTATACGACAGCCCGTCTCTTCCCAAGCAGCTCAAACTTTGCTTCGACTTTGAAAGAATACGGAGATAAAATCACTTATAGCCCACAGGACTCAAGTAGTTATTACTTTACTTTTAACGTAAATCGTCAGTCATACAATAAAACTGCGAAAACAAGCGAAGAGCAAAAGACTTCTACAAAAGAAGCTATGCTTAATAAGGACTTCCGTCAGGCTATCAACTTTGCCTTCAACCGTCATTCGTATGCTGCCCAGCTAAACGGTGAAGATGGTGCGGACAAGATTATTCGTAACAGCCTCGTTCCTGACAACTTTGTACAAGCAGGGGGTAAGAACTTTGGTCAAATCGCTCAAGCAGAGTTGGTGAACTACGGTGACCAATGGAAAGGTGTTGAGCTAGTTGACGGTAAGGACTCTATTTACAACCCTGACAAGGCTAAAGCTACGTTCGAAAAAGCTAAGAAAGACTTGGAATCTAAAGGGGTCACTTTCCCAATTCACTTGGATGTCCCAGTTGAACAAACAGATACCATCGCCGTTCAACAAAGCAACTCTTTCAAACAGTCAATCGAATCAACTCTTGGTGCTGAAAATGTTGTTATCGACGTTCTTCAAATGACAGATAATGAAAAGGAAACAATCACTTCACAAGCGCGTGTTCCTTCTCAAAAAGACTATGATTTGAACAGTACAGGATGGGCTCCAAGCTATCAAGATCCAGCGTCTTACTTGAATATTATGGATCCAAAATCTGGTTCTGCCATGAAACACCTTGGTATTATTAAAGGAAAAGATAAGGATGTTGTAGCGAAACTTGGTTTGGATCAATATAAGAAATTGTTAGAAGATGCTGTTTCTGAGACCACTGACCTAGAGAAGAGATATGAAAAATATGCAAAAGCTCAAGCTTGGTTGACAGATAGTTCATTATTGATGCCAACAGCCTCATCTGGTGGTTCTCCAGTTGTAAGTAATGTCGTGCCATTCTCAAAACCATACTCACAAGTTGGTATTAAGGGGGATCCATATATCTTTAAAGGAATGAGATTGCAAAAAGATATTGTTACAACAAAAGAATATGACGAAGCTCTTGAAAAATGGCAAAAAGAAAAATTGGAATCCAATAGCAAATACCAAAAAGAACTAGAAAAACACATTAAATAAGGAATGGTATTGATCTTGATAAAATTTTAAAAATACTGTCATTTTGGATATAAAGGAGTTTGATATGGAGTGGATTAGATTAATAGGAATAGCAATCATTGTTGTGGGTTTTATTTTAAAATTTGATACAATTGCAACAGTAGTCTTAGCTGGTTTGGTTACAGCTTTAGTTTCAGGTGTTTCTCTCGTTGAATTTTTGGAGATTTTGGGAAAAGAATTTAGCAATCAGCGAGTGCTCACGATTTTTATGGTTACCTTACCTCTTGTGGGACTGTCAGAAACCTTTGGACTCAAGCAACGATCAATTGATTTGATTCGAAAGATTAAAGGTCTGACAGTTGGAAACTTCTATACAGTTTATTTCTTTATTCGAGAGTTAGCTGGTTTCTTTTCAATTCGTCTAGGAGGACACCCTCAGTTTGTCAGACCTTTGGTTCAACCTATGGGAGAAGCAGCAGCAGAGTCTCAATTAGGTAGAAAGTTAACAGAGGTTGAAGATGAGACAATAAAAGCGCGTGCGGCTGCAAATGAAAATTTTGGAAATTTCTTTGCTCAAAATACGTTTGTAGGTGCTGGGGGAGTCCTCTTGATAGGGGGAACATTAGATCAGTTAGGCTATGAAAGCAATTATGCAGGGATTGCTTCTACATCTATTATTGTTGCTGTTATAACACTTATTGTAGTAGGGATTTACAATTATTTATTTGATAAAAAATTGATATCAAAAAAGACTAGGGGAGGAGAACAAAAATGACAGAGTTGGCAAAGCAACTATTAGAGTTGACCTATATTGTGATTGGTTGTCAATTTCTCCATACAGCCTATTGTAGTTATAAAGATAAAACAAACCCAGTTCGACTTGGGACATCTGCATTTTGGACTCTATTGTCTATTACGTTTATAGGTGGTTCCTATATGCCAAATATGAGTATTGGTATTATTGTAATCCTATTATCGCTGCTAACATTGTTTAAGCAAGTCCGTATCGGAACCTTGCCATCCTTAGATGAAATGAAAGCCAATATTGAATCTAACAGGTTGAAAAATAAAATTTTTATTCCAGTTATGCTGATGGCAATACTTGCGTTGGTCTTAGCGCAAATGATTCCAGAATTTAGCAAGATTTCGATTAGCCTTGCCGCCTTGTTTGCTACAATTTCTGTTCTTGTGATTACCAATAGTCACCCTAAGAGTCTGTTATCAGAAAATAATCGAATGACTCAGCAAGTTTCAACAAGTGGGATTGTTCCTCAATTATTAGGGGCTTTGGGGGCTATTTTTACTGTAGCAGGTGTTGGTGATGTTATCTCTCATCTGATTAGCGGTATTGTTCCTTCAGATAGTCGCTTTATAGGAGTTTTGGCCTATGTTCTTGGAATGGTTCTATTCACAATGATTATGGGAAATGCTTTTGCAGCATTCACCGTTATTACAGCAGGTGTTGGAGTTCCCTTTGTATTTGCTCTAGGAGCTAATCCAATTGTGGCTGGTGCTCTTGCCATGACAGCAGGTTATTGTGGGACCTTATTGACCCCAATGGCTGCTAATTTTAACGCTCTACCAGCAGCATTGATGGATATGAAAGATCAGAATGGCGTTATAAAGGCTCAAGCAGGTGTTGCTCTAGTAATGATTGTTATTCACATATTCTTAATGTACTTTCTCGCATTTTAGTAAAGGAAAATAAAATGAAAATATTGGTTACAGGTTTTAATCCTTTTGGAGGTGAAAAGATTAATCCAGCTTTGGAGGCTGTAAAATTATTACCATCTGAGATTAATGGGGCCGAAGTTCGCTGGGTAGAAATTCCAACGGTTTTTTATAAGTCGTCAGAAGTTTTAGAGGCAGAAATATTACGATATCAACCAGATGCTGTACTTTGTATTGGACAAGCAGGCGGCAGGACCGGCTTAACACCTGAACGAGTGGCTATTAATCAAGATGATGCTCGCATACCTGATAACGAAGGCAATCAACCAATTGATACACCGATTCGTATTGATGGAGCATCGGCCTATTTTAGTAGTTTACCTATCAAAGCGATGGTACAAGCTATTAAAAAACAGGGACTTCCAGCAGTTGTGTCCAATAGTGCAGGAACCTTTGTTTGCAATCATTTGATGTACCAAGCTCTTTATTTAGTGGATAAAAAATTCCCTAATATGAGAGCAGGTTTCATGCATATTCCATATATGATGGAACAAGTAGTAAATAAGCCGAATACTGCAGGAATGAGTCTATGCGATATTGTAAGAGGCATAGAGGTAGCTATTGAAGCTATTGTAGACTACAAAGATAAGGATTTGCAGTTAGTAGGTGGTGAGACTCACTGATAACCTAAAAAGGATAGTCAATTATGCTTGTTTACTAACTATTAGCTATGCTAAATCGATTGAGGTTGTTTACATAAAACTCTATATCAGACAAGCCTGATATAGAGTTTTTTCTTGCTAGTTTTAGGATTTTCTTGTACAATAGAAAAAGTGAAGAGAGGTATGAAATGAGTAAGAAAGATAAAAAAATCGAAATTCAAGTAGCAGATGCCAAAGTTAATGTAGGAAAAGACAGTTTTGAAGGCTATACCTTGATCATTGGTAAAAAAGTTATCGGAGAAATTGCCGGATTAGAGGGACAATTTGCCATCATAAAGAATGGGAATGTCGATAGTTTTTATAAAAAATTGGAAAAAGCTGTGGAAATTTTGATTGAAAATTATAATTTAGCAAAATAAGTCTTGTTTTTTTGAAATTTTCATGATATAATAGTCCATGTTGATTGTAGGAGAGATAGCGAAGAGGCTAAACGCGGCGGACTGTAAATCCGCTCCTTCGGGTTCGGGGGTTCGAATCCCTCTCTCTCCATTTCATCAATGGGGTATAGCCAAGCGGTAAGGCAAGGGACTTTGACTCCCTCATGCGTTGGTTCGAATCCAGCTACCCCAGTTCTTAGGTAATAATCAAGATAAAAAGCAAAATATCTTAGGGTATTTTATTTTTATAATTGAAAGACGTGAACGATATGAACATGTCCTTGCGAGTGCTTAGGAAAAAAATTATAAGTATGTCAAGTTTAAGAAAAAACTTGATTGTTGGAGGATTTTTTAGATGAACGAATTTGAAGATTTGCTAAATAGCGTTAGCCAAGTTGAGACTGGTGATGTTGTTAGTGCTGAAGTATTGACAGTTGATGCGACTCAAGCTAACGTTGCAATCTCTGGAACTGGTGTTGAAGGTGTCTTGACTCTTCGCGAATTGACAAACGATCGCGATGCAGATATCAATGACTTTGTTAAAGTAGGAGAAGTATTGGATGTTCTTGTACTTCGTCAAGTAGTTGGTAAAGATACTGATACAGTTACATACCTTGTATCTAAAAAACGCCTTGAAGCTCGCAAAGCATGGGACAAACTTGTTGGTCGCGAAGAAGAAGTTGTTACTGTTAAAGGAACTCGTGCCGTTAAAGGTGGACTTTCAGTAGAATTTGAAGGTGTTCGTGGATTTATCCCAGCTTCAATGTTGGATACTCGTTTCGTACGTAACACTGAGCGTTTTGTAGGTCAAGAATTTGACGCTAAAATCAAAGAAGTTGATGCTAAAGAAAACCGCTTCATCCTTTCACGTCGTGAAGTTGTTGAAGCAGCTACAGCAGCAGCTCGCGCTGAAGTATTTGGTAAATTTGCTGTTGGTGATGTTGTAACTGGTAAAGTTGCTCGTATCACAAGTTTCGGTGCTTTCATCGACCTTGGTGGTGTTGACGGATTGGTTCACTTGACTGAATTGTCACATGAACGTAACGTTTCACCAAAATCAGTTGTAACTGTTGGTGAAGAAATTGAAGTGAAAATCCTTGATCTTAACGAAGAAGAAGGACGTGTATCACTTTCACTTAAAGCAACAGTACCAGGACCATGGGATGGTGTTGAGCAAAAATTGGCTAAAGGTGATGTAGTAGAAGGAACAGTTAAACGTTTGACTGACTTCGGTGCATTTGTTGAAGTATTGCCAGGTATCGATGGACTTGTTCACGTATCACAAATTTCACACAAACGTATTGAAAATCCAAAAGAAGCTCTTAAAGTTGGTCAAGAAGTTCAAGTTAAAGTTCTTGAAGTTAACGCAGATGCAGAGCGTGTATCACTTTCTATTAAAGCTCTTGAAGAACGTCCAGCTCAAGAAGAAGGACAAAAAGAAGAAAAACGTGCTGCTCGTCCACGTCGTCCAAGACGTCAAGAGAAGCGTGATTTCGAACTTCCAGAAACACAAACAGGATTTTCAATGGCTGATTTGTTTGGTGATATCGAACTTTAATCAAATTGAAAATTCACAAAATCCTTTGTTTACTAAACAAGGGATTTTTTCTTTTGTCTCTGCTCCTTTTTTGATATAATAGTTCTATGTTAAAATCAGAAAAACAATCACGTTATCAAATGTTAAATGAAGAATTGTCCTTCCTATTGGAAGGCGAAACCAATGTTTTGGCTAATCTTTCCAACGCCAGTGCTCTCATAAAATCACGTTTTCCTAATACCGTATTTGCAGGTTTTTATTTGTTCGATGGAAAGGAATTGGTTTTAGGTCCCTTCCAAGGAGGTGTTTCCTGTATCCGTATTGCACTAGGCAAGGGCGTATGTGGTGAAGCTGCTGAGTTGCAGGAAACAGTCCTGGTTGGTGATGTAAGGACCTATCCCAACTATATTTCTTGTGATAGTCTAGCTAAAAGTGAAATTGTGGTGCCGATGATAAAGAATGGCCAACTACTTGGAGTTCTGGATCTGGATTCTTCAGAGATTGAGGATTACGATGCAATGGATCGAGATTATTTGGAACAATTTGTCGCTATTTTGCTTGAAAAGACAGCATGGGACTTTACAATGTTTGGGGAAAAATCTTAATGTATCAAGCACTTTATCGAAAATATAGAAGTCAAAACTTCTCCCAGTTGGTTGGTCAAGAAGTTGTGGCTAAGACTCTTAAACAAGCAGTAGAACAAGAGAAAATAAGTCATGCCTATCTTTTTTCTGGTCCACGTGGAACGGGAAAAACCAGTGTAGCTAAGATTTTTGCCAAAGCTATGAACTGTCCCAATCAAGTGGGTGGTGAACCTTGTAATAACTGCTATATTTGTCAGGCAGTGACGGACGGTAGTTTAGAAGATGTCATTGAAATGGATGCAGCCTCTAATAATGGGGTGGATGAAATTCGCGAAATTCGTGATAAATCTACCTATGCGCCTAGCCTTGCTCGTTATAAGGTTTACATCATAGATGAGGTTCACATGCTGTCTACAGGGGCTTTTAATGCCCTTCTAAAGACGTTGGAAGAGCCAACACAGAATGTGGTCTTTATTTTGGCTACTACTGAATTGCACAAGATTCCTGCCACTATTCTATCCCGTGTCCAACGTTTTGAATTTAAATCGATTAAAACACAGGATATTAAGGAACATATCCGCTATATCTTAGAAAAAGAAAATATCAGTTCTGAGCCAGAGGCTGTGGAAATCATTGCCAGACGGGCTGAAGGTGGAATGCGAGACGCCTTGTCTATTTTGGATCAAGCCCTGAGTTTGACACAGGGAAATGAGCTGACGACTGCCATCTCTGAAGAAATTACTGGCACTATTAGCCTATCAGCCTTAGATGATTATGTGGCTGCCTTGTCCCAGCAGGATGTTCCCAAAGCATTAGCTTGCTTAAATCTTCTCTTTGACAATGGTAAGAGCATGACTCGTTTTGTGACCGATCTTTTGCACTATTTAAGAGACTTGTTAATTGTTCAAACAGGGGGAGAAAATACTCATCATAGTCCAGTCTTTGTAGAAAATTTGGCACTTCCTCAAGAAAATCTGTTTGAAATGATTCGCTTAGC
Organism: Streptococcus sp. 3167; assembly: GCF_013277175.1. Taxonomy (NCBI): domain Bacteria; kingdom Bacillati; phylum Bacillota; class Bacilli; order Lactobacillales; family Streptococcaceae; genus Streptococcus; species Streptococcus sp. 3167. The sequence goes on from NZ_VMML01000027.1 coordinate 44,788, forward strand.
GACAGTGAGTTTAGCAGATATTAAGTCTAGTTTGCAGCCCAAGATTTATGCTGAGATGATGACTATTCGTTTAGCGGAGATTAATCCTGAACTAGCTCTTTCTGGTGCAGTTGAACATGAAATTTCTGCACTGAGACAGGAAGTGACACGTCTCAAACAAGAACTCGCCAATGTGGGAACTGTGCCCAAGCCAACTAGTCCAACTCCTAGTCGCCCAGCAACAGGCAAGACAGTCTATCGTGTGGATCGCAATAAAGTTCAATCTATCTTACAAGAGGCTGTCGAAAATCCTGATTTAGCACGTCAAAATCTGATTCGCTTGCAGAATGCCTGGGGAGAGGTGATTGAAAGTCTTGGAGGTCCTGATAAGGCTCTACTAGTTGGTTCTCAACCGGTTGCAGCCAATGAACACCATGCCATTCTTGCTTTTGAATCTAACTTCAATGCTGGTCAAACCATGAAACGAGACAATCTCAACACTATGTTTGGCAACATTCTCAGTCAGGCAGCAGGTTTTTCACCTGAGATTTTAGCCATTTCCATGGAGGAATGGAAAGAAGTTCGCGCAGCCTTTTCAGCTAAAGCCAAATCTTCTCAAACTGAAAAAGAAGCAGAAGAAAGTCTGATTCCAGAAGGATTTGAATTTTTGGCTGATAAAGTGAAGGTAGAGGAAGACTAAAGAAAGATTTCATGATACAATAAGTTTATGAATAAACAACAATTTATTATTATGGCGCTGTTTACAGCTGCTGAGACCTATTTTTTCAATGAAGCTTGGATGACTGGTCGCTATATTATGGCAGCCTTTTGGGCAATTTTACTCTTCAGAAATTTCCGAGTCAGTTATGTGATGGGCAAAATCGTTGATGTCATCGATCAGCATTTTAATAGGAAAGACTAGCCCTCAGCTTCCAGACAAAATCAAAGCCTTTTAGGCTTTTTTTTGTTATACTATAAAAGTATATTTATAGACCTTTTATACTCTTCGAAAATCTCTTCAAACCACGTCAGCTTTATCTGCAACCTCAAAGCGGTGCTTTGAGCAACCTGCGGCTAGCCTCCTAGTTTGCTCTTTGATTTTCATTGAGTATTACCGTACTTTCTAGGGAAATCAAGTATGTTTCTAGTAAGCACTGTAAAGGTCTTGAAAAAGAAAGGAACTATCATGTCAGTATTAGAAATCAAAGATCTTCACGTTGAGATTGAAGGAAAAGAAATTTTAAAAGGGGTGAACCTGACCCTGAAAACAGGAGAAATTGCCGCTATCATGGGACCAAATGGTACAGGTAAATCGACTCTTTCTGCCGCTATCATGGGAAATCCAAACTATGAAGTAACTAAAGGTGAAGTTTTGTTTGATGGCGTAAACATCCTTGAGTTGGAAGTGGATGAGCGTGCGCGTATGGGACTTTTCCTTGCTATGCAATACCCATCAGAAATTCCTGGTATTACTAACGCTGAGTTTCTTCGTGCCGCTATGAATGCTGGTAAAGAAGATGATGAGAAGATTTCAGTTCGTGAGTTTATTACTAAGCTAGATGAAAAAATGGAATTGCTCAACATGAAAGAAGAAATGGCAGAGCGTTACCTCAACGAAGGTTTCTCTGGTGGTGAGAAAAAACGTAATGAAATTCTTCAACTCTTGATGCTGGAACCAACTTTTGCTCTTTTGGATGAGATTGACTCAGGTCTTGATATTGATGCCCTTAAAGTTGTTTCTAAAGGTGTGAATGCTATGCGTGGTGAAGGCTTTGGTGCTATGATCATCACTCACTACCAACGTCTTTTGAACTACATCACACCTGATGTGGTACACGTGATGATGGAAGGGCGTGTTGTCCTTTCAGGTGGTCCAGAATTGGCTGCACGTTTGGAACGTGAAGGATACGCAAAACTAGCTGAAGAACTTGGCTACGACTACAAGGAAGAATTGTAATTCCCTCGTATCTTTTAGGAGAAGTAAATGACTAAAGAAAATATTAAACTTTTTTCAGAAATGCACGCTGAACCAAGCTGGTTGGCTGACCTCCGTCAAAAAGCTTTTGATAAGATTGAGAGTTTAGAATTACCAGTTATTGAGCGTGTCAAATTCCACCGTTGGAATCTGGGTGATGGAACGATTACAGAAAGCGAGCCATCAGTAAATGTTCCAGATTTCACAACTTTAGATAACCACTTGAAGTTGGTGCAAGTAGGAACGCAAACTGTTTTTGAGCAAATTCCAGTTGAGTTGTCTCAACAGGGTGTCGTCTTTACAGACTTCCATTCAGCTTTAGAAGAAATTCCAGAGCTGATCGAAGAATTCTTCATGTCATCTGTTAAGTATGATGATGATAAGTTGGCAGCCTACCATACAGCTTATTTCAATAGTGGTGCTGTTCTCTATATTCCTGATAATGTTGAGATTAAAGAACCAATCGAGGGTATTTTCTACCAAGATAGCGATAGCGATGTGCCGTTTAACAAACATATTATGATTATCGCTGGTAAAAATTCTAAGATTAGTTATCTGGAGCGTTTAGAGTCACGCGGTGAAGGAAGTGCTAAAGCAACTGCTAATATCACAGTAGAAGTCATTGCACGTTCTGGTGCTCAAGTCAAGTTTGCGGCTATCGACCGTCTAGGTGAAAACGTTACTGCCTATATTAGCCGTCGTGGTAAGTTAGGCAACGATGCAAGTATTGACTGGGCAATCGGTGTCATGAACGAAGGAAACGTCGTTGCTGACTTTGATAGCGATTTGATTGGTAACGGTAGCCATGCTGACCTGAAAGTTGTAGCTCTTTCAAGTGGCCGTCAGGTGCAAGGAATTGACACTCGCGTAACAAACTATGGCTGCAACTCAATCGGAAATATCCTCCAACATGGGGTTATTCTTGAAAAAGCAACTTTGACCTTCAATGGTATCGGTCACATCATCAAGGGTGCTAAGGGAGCAGATGCCCAACAAGAGAGCCGTGTGCTCATGCTTTCAGACCAAGCGCGTTCAGATGCTAACCCAATTCTTTTGATTGATGAAAATGACGTAACTGCAGGACACGCGGCTTCTATCGGTCAGGTAGATCCAGAAGATATGTACTACCTCATGAGCCGTGGCTTGGACAAAGCAACTGCAGAACGTTTGGTTGTCCGTGGTTTCCTTGGCTCCGTTATCGTTGAGATTCCAGTCAAGGAAGTTCGTGATGAAATGATTGCGACTATCGAAGAAAAATTGTCAAAACGCTAAGGGGAAGCCGATGTTAGATGTAGAAGCGATTCGCAAGGATTTTCCAATTTTAGACCAGATTGTCAACGATGAACCGTTGGTCTATCTGGACAATGCTGCGACGACACAAAAACCACTAGCAGTACTGGAAACAATCAACCGCTACTATGAGAACGACAATGCCAATGTTCACCGTGGTGTTCATACCTTGGCAGAAAGGGCGACAGCTTCTTATGAGGTGGCTCGTGAAACCATTCGTAAGTTTATCAATGCAGACTCTACAAAGGAAGTTCTCTTTACCAGAGGAACGACAACCAGTCTGAACTGGGTAGCGCGTTATGCTGAGGAAGTCTTGACTGAGGGAGACCAGGTCTTGATTTCAGTAATGGAACACCATTCTAATATCATTCCATGGCAGGAAGCTTGTCGAAAGACTGGGGCAGAGCTTGTCTATGTCTATCTTAAAGATGGTGCCTTGGATATGGAGGATTTGCGAGCTAAATTGACTGATAAGGTTAAATTTGTTTCCCTAGCTCATGCCTCCAATGTTCTTGGTGTGGTCAATCCGATAAAGGAAATCACTCAATTAGCCCACCAAGTTGGTGCCATCATGGTGGTGGATGGTGCTCAATCTACGCCTCATATGCAGATCGATGTCCAGGACTTGGATGTGGACTTCTTTGCCTTTTCAGGTCACAAGATGGCTGGTCCGACTGGTATCGGTGTTCTGTACGGAAAAGAGAAGTATTTAGAACAAATGTCACCCCTTGAATTTGGCGGCGAGATGATTGATTTTGTCTACGAGCAATCTGCTAGTTGGAAGGAATTACCTTGGAAATTCGAGGCTGGAACTCCTAACATGGCAGGTGCTATCGGACTGGCAGCAGCAGTGGATTATCTGGAAAAGATTGGTATGGATGCCATTGAAGCCCATGAACAGGAATTGATCGCATACGTCTATCCAAAACTGCAGGAGATTGAAGGACTGACTATTTATGGTTCACAGGACTTGGCTCAACGTTCAGGTGTCATTGCTTTTAACCTAGGCGACCTTCATCCTCACGACCTTGCAACGGCTTTGGATTATGAAGGTGTGGCAGTTCGTGCGGGTCACCACTGTGCGCAACCCTTGCTCCAGTATTTGGATGTTCCAGCAACAGCACGTGCAAGTTTTTATATCTACAATACCAAGGCAGATTGCGATAAGCTAGTCGATGCCTTACAAAAGACAAAGGAGTTTTTCAATGGCACTTTCTAAACTAGATAGCCTTTATATGGCAGTGGTAGCAGACCATTCGAAAAATCCACATCACCAAGGGAAGTTAGAAGACGCTGAGCAAATCAGTCTCAACAATCCGACCTGTGGAGATGTCATCAACCTCTCTGTCAAGTTTGATGCAGAGGACCGTTTGGAAGATATTGCTTTTCTAAATTCAGGTTGCACCATCTCAACTGCCTCTGCCAGCATGATGACAGATGCAGTTTTAGGAAAAACCAAACAAGAAATTTTAGAACTTGCAACTATTTTTTCTGAAATGGTTCAAGGGCAAAAAGATGACAGACAAGATAGTCTTGGAGATGCAGCCTTCTTGTCAGGTGTTGCCAAATTCCCTCAACGAATCAAGTGTGCAACTCTAGCTTGGAATGCCCTGAAGAAAACAATTGAAAATCAAGAAAATCAATAAGACAAGTTTCTTTTGTCTTATGAATCAGTAGAAATGAAGAATGAAAGAAAGGATATTATGGCTGAAGAAAGAGTAGAACCAAAACCAATTGATCTTGGTGAATATAAATTTGGTTTCCATGATGATGTAGAGCCTGTCCTATCGACAGGAAAAGGATTGAATGAGGATGTCATTCGTGAACTATCAGCTGCCAAGGGAGAACCTGAGTGGATGTTAGAATTCCGTTTGAAGTCTTATGAAACCTTCAAAAAAATGCCCATGCAAACTTGGGGAGCAGACTTATCAGAGATTGATTTTGATGACTTGATCTACTACCAAAAACCATCTGATAAACCAGCTCGTTCCTGGGATGAGGTTCCTGAAAAAATTAAAGAAACCTTTGAACGTATTGGGATTCCAGAAGCTGAACGTGCTTATCTTGCTGGAGCTTCTGCCCAGTATGAGTCCGAAGTAGTTTACCATAACATGAAGGAAGAATTTGAGAAGTTAGGTATTATCTTTACAGATACGGATTCTGCTCTCAAGGAATACCCAGATTTGTTTAAACAATACTTTGCTAAGTTGGTACCACCAACAGATAATAAGTTGGCTGCCCTCAATTCGGCAGTATGGTCAGGTGGAACCTTTATCTATGTACCAAAAGGGGTCAAAGTGGATATTCCACTTCAAACTTACTTCCGTATCAACAACGAAAATACAGGTCAGTTTGAACGTACCTTGATTATCGTTGATGAGGGAGCAAGTGTCCACTACGTTGAAGGGTGTACAGCGCCAACATATTCAAGTAACAGCTTGCATGCTGCCATTGTAGAAATCTTTTCCTTAAAAGGAGCTTATATGCGTTATACAACCATTCAAAACTGGTCTGACAACGTCTATAACTTGGTAACGAAACGTGCCAAAGCCTTGAAAGATGCGACTGTTGAGTGGATTGATGGAAACTTGGGTGCCAAAACAACCATGAAATACCCATCTGTTTGCCTAGATGGAGAAGGGGCGCGTGGTACTATGCTTTCTATTGCCTTTGCTAATGCAGGGCAACACCAGGACACTGGTGCCAAGATGATTCACAATGCTCCACATACCAGTTCGTCTATCGTGTCTAAATCCATCGCTAAAGGCGGAGGAAAGGTTGACTACCGTGGTCAAGTAACCTTTAACAAGAACTCTAAGAAATCTGTTTCTCACATTGAATGTGATACCATTATCATGGATGACTTGTCGGCATCAGATACTATTCCATTTAATGAAATCCACAACTCGCAAGTTGCTTTGGAACACGAAGCTAAGGTTTCTAAGATTTCAGAAGAACAATTGTATTACCTCATGAGTCGTGGATTGTCAGAATCTGAGGCAACTGAGATGATTGTTATGGGATTTGTTGAACCCTTCACAAAAGAACTTCCAATGGAATATGCTGTTGAGCTGAACCGCTTGATTAGCTATGAGATGGAAGGGTCAGTTGGGTAAAATTTGGTTTTAGATATACTCAAAATCAAGGACTTTGATACTATTCGAAAATCAAAGTGTAAACCACGTCAGCTTTATCTACAACCTCAAAGCGGTGCTTTGAGCAACCTACGGCTAGCTTCCTAGTTTACTCTTTGATTTTCATTGAGCATTAGATCTACTCAAAATCAAGAACTTTGAAGATGAATTTGTAATAAAAAAAATCGCGGTTTAAATCGCGATTTTTTTATAATTTCTCGTTAACAAAGCGGACAAACTGATTCCACCAAACTTTTAAGAAGAAGGCTTTTTCCATTTTCTTGTCTGCAACCATTTCGAAACTAGGGCGCTCTGTGGTGATGTAACCTTGACCGATCAAGTCCTTGTCTTCGTAAGTCAGATGGCCAACCACTGTTCCAGCTTCAAGTGGTGCTGGGATTGCTTTGGAATCAGGTGTGAATTGAACAGATTGGGAAGATTGGTTCCCAACACGTTCAATTAGATAGATATCCTCTGGGGCCACTGCAGTGACCGTATCTTCTTTTCCATCTTGTACAGGGGCTTTGCTATCTTGATAGGCATCGCCTTGCTGAACGATTTTGCGAAGTGTAAATGTAGAAGAAATATAATCCATTAGGGAAGAGGTAGCTGTAAACCGAGCGTAAGGATTATTGTCTTGATGGTCTGCATTTAAAACAACTGTGATGACTCTCATGCCTTTTTCGACAGTAGTACCAACAAAAGACTCTCCAGCCTTATCTGTTGTTCCTGTTTTCAGTCCATCAAAACCACCACGGTAAGCAGGCATACCTTCTAACATGTAGTTGGTTGAAGTGATTGTTATCCCATCAAAAGTAGAAGAAGGTTTTTTGGTGATTTCCAAAACTTGTGGGTATTTTTTGATGAGGTTGCGGGCAACGATGGCAACATCATAAGCACTGAGCTTATTTTCATCATCTTTATTAGAACCTGGGTAAATGTTATCTCCTAGAGTCTCGTTGTTAAGACCAGTTGTATTGACAACCGTGGCATCTTTGATTCCCCATTCCAAGAGTTTTGCCCTCATCCTATCGACGAAATCTTTTTCTGAGCCAGCAATTTTCTCAGCTAGGGCAATAGCGGCGCTGTTGACACTAGATACCAGAGTTGCTTCAAGTAACTCTTCAACAGTATAATTACGAGCCTCCATAGGAACATTACTGGCTTCAGAATTTGTCGTCAATTGATAAGGATAATCAGAAATATCTACTGGGGTGGAGAGGGTAATACTTCCGTTTTCCAGAGCTTCATAGACCAGGTAAACGGTAAGCAGTTTTGTAATAGAAGCGATTTCGACTGGCTGAGTTGCATCTTTTTCATAAAGTATTTTTCCAGTATTTGCTTCAACAGCAATGGCATGTTTTGCAGCAATATTAAAATCTTGAGCAGCAACAGTAGAAGCACCTCCTAAAAGGGAGACAGTTAATAAAGTTAAAAATATTTTTTTCATAGTAGTCTTATTCTATCATAAAGAAAAAAAATATTCTTGCTTTAATAATTCATCCGTTAAGCTTTTTGAAAATATGGTAAAATAGAGTGAGGGAGGTAACTCATGTTTCGTAGAAATAAATTATTTTTTTGGACCACAGAAATTTTACTCTTAACAATCATCTTTTACCTATGGAGACAGATGGGGTCTTTGATTAACCCTTTTGTTAGCGTGCTTAATACAATTATGATTCCATTTTTATTAGGGGGCTTTCTTTATTATTTGACAAACCCTATTGTTACTTTCTTAAATAAAGTCTGTAAACTCAATCGTTTGCTTGGTATTTTAATTACCTTGTGTGCTTTGGTCTGGGGGATGGTCATAGGTGTTGTCTATCTCTTACCTATTTTGATTAATCAGTTATCTAGCTTGATTATATCTAGTCAAACTATTTATAGTCGAGTACAGGACTTAATCATAGACTTATCTAATTATCCTGCGCTCCAGAATTTGGATGTAGAAGCTACAATTCAGCAGTTAAACTTATCCTATGTTGATATTCTTCAAAAGATCCTAAATAGCGTATCAAATAGTGTGGGGAGCGTCTTGTCAGCTCTTATCAGTACTGTTTTGATTTTGATTATGACTCCAGTTTTTTTGGTTTATTTCTTACTAGATGGACATAAATTCTTGCCCATGCTTGAAAGAACGATTCTAAAGAGGGATCGTTTGCATATTGCAGGCCTCTTAAAGAATTTGAATGCGACGATTGCTCGCTATATTAGTGGAGTTTCGATTGACGCAATCATTATAGGTTGTTTAGCTTATATTGGCTATAGTATTATTGGTTTAAAATATGCTTTAGTTTTTGCTATTTTTTCTGGTGTAGCCAATTTAATTCCTTATGTGGGGCCAAGTATTGGTTTGATTCCTATGATTATTGCAAATATATTCACTGATCCCCATAGAATGCTGATTGCAGTGATTTATATGCTTGTTGTTCAGCAGGTAGATGGCAATATCTTATATCCTCGAATCGTAGGAAGTGTTATGAAGGTTCATCCAATCACGATTTTAGTTTTACTTTTGTTGTCAAGCAATATCTATGGTGTAGTTGGAATGATTGTCGCAGTGCCAACCTATTCTATCTTAAAAGAAATTTCTAAGTTCTTATCCCGTTTGTATGAAAATCATAAAATAATGAAAGAACGAGAAAGAGAATTAGCTAAGTAAAAGTCAGGAGAACCCTGATTTTTCTTTACTAGAAGTGGCCTTTAGATTAGAAGATTGAAAATAAGTTAAAGTCCTAAACTAATTTTCACAGCTAAAAATAGTAGAAGTTAATCTGGTAAAAATCGAAAAAACCAGTGGAATTCCGTGTCAGGGTAAGTTCCACTGGTTTTCATAGTCTATTAAAGTTTGAATGAAATTTATTTATTTTAGCACAACAAGTAAAACGTAGTCCGAATAATATAAGGATTGATTTTATAGTTTTTAAACTCAAATGGATTGAAACAAAGAGAGTAGGAAAATTCTCATCTGAAAGTATTTTAGAATAATTCTCTTCGTGAATTTCTTCAAAACAGATAGCTTCATCTTAGGTATGTGTTAATTGGATTTCGTAAGTTCTATTCATAATCGTAAAGTTATGCACTGAGAAAGTTGTAGTTAGTATCCCAGTTTGCTAAATTTCTCGAATAGTATCTTTTTTAGGTATGTGATTTCTTTTTGCATTTTTGTGTTAGATAAGGTATAATAGTTTTATTGTCTTTTGGGGTCGTTACGGATTCGACAGGCATTATGAGGCATATTTTGCGACTCGTGTGGCGACGTAAACGCTCAGTTAAATATAACTGCAAAAAATAACACTTCTTACGCTCTAGCTGCCTAAAAACCAGCAGGCGTGACCCGATTTGGATTGCTCGTGTTCAATGACAGGTCTTATTATTAGCGAGATACGATTGAGTCTTGTCTAGCGGCTTGATAAGAGATTGATAGACTCGCAGTTTCTAGGCTTGAGTTATGTGTCGAGGGGCTGTTAAACTAATACATAACCTATGGTTGTAGACAAATATGTTGGCAGGTGTTTGGACGTGGGTTCGACTCCCACCGGCTCCATTGATAATTTACATTGTTTTGTAAATCTTTCTAAAACGTTGTTTTTACAACGTTTTTTATTTTATTCTTTGGTATTCTTTTGCAAAAAAAGAATACAACATTTTGTTGTATCCTAAATATTAAATCAAGTCCTGAATTTTCTTAAGTTTTTATCATATTTTCTGTTATAATTAAGGTGCCTTAAGAAAAATAATGAAAAAACTAAATGTTTTTCATATAGTTTTCATTGTTTTAATAGTTTAAAGTCAATCTTATTTTTCTCTAATAGAAAATAATGAAAAAGTAGGTTTAGAAAGAGGTAAGTATCTATGTCTTCTCATAAAAAAGTGTCACTCTCTGAGATTAATCAATCTATCGATACTCCAAATAACAATCATTTCTGGCAAAATTTAAAGGCCTTTTTAGGTCCGGGTGCTCTTGTCGCAGTTGGTTATATGGATCCAGGAAACTGGATTACCAGTGTAGTCGGTGGTGCTTCCTATAAGTATAGTCTCTTGTTTGTTATCTTGATTTCATCTCTCATTGCCATGCAACTTCAGCAGATGGCAGGAAAGCTTGGTATTGTAACCCAGATGGACCTGGCTCAAGCAACGGCTCATCATTCACCTAAATGGCTTCGTTATAGTCTATGGGTGATTTTAGAATTAGCCTTGATGGCGACAGATCTGGCAGAAGTTCTAGGTTCAGCGATTGCTCTCAATCTTCTCTTTAAGATTCCGATTATGATAGCCATCCTCTTGACCGTGTTGGATGTTTTTCTCTTATTGCTTCTGATGAAATTTGGCTTTAAGAAGATTGAAGCTATTGTGACAACACTGATTTTAACCATTCTAGCAATTTTTACCTATCTTGTAGCCTTGTCACATCCAAGCTTCCAAGGAATCGTTGAGGGTTATCTACCGAATGCAACCTTATTTGAAAGTCCTTTGCCAGGGCATGAAAGTCAATTAACCTTGGCACTAGGGATCGTGGGAGCAACTGTTATGCCTCATAACCTCTATTTGCATTCATCCTTGTCACAGACTCGTAAAATCAATCACAAGGACAAAAATGATGTTCGAAAAGCCGTACGCTTTATGACCTGGGATTCTAATCTCGAGTTATCCTTGGCCTTTGTCGTTAACTCCCTTCTTTTGATCTTAGGAGCGGCTCTCTTTTTCGGCCATGCATCCGAGATTTCTGCCTTCTCTCAAATGTATAATGCCTTGCAGGATTCTACTATTGCAGGAGCTATAGCTAGCTCGACCTTATCAACCTTGTTTGCCTTGGCTTTATTAGCCAGTGGTCAGAATTCGACAATTACGGGTACCTTGACTGGACAAATCGTTATGGAAGGTTTCTTGCATATGAGATTGCCTCAATGGTTCATTCGTTTGGCGACTCGCCTCTTTGCCTTGCTACCTGTCATGATAGTTGCAGTTCTGTTTGGTCATCAGGAAAAAACCTTGGATCAGTTATTGGTCTATTCACAGGTCTTTCTTTCAATCGCTCTTCCGTTTTCAATCTTCCCTTTGATTTATTTAACTTCTAAGAAATCACTGATGGGCGAATTTACCAATGCTAAATGGAATACCATCCTTGGTTATATTGTTTCCATTATCTTAACAATTCTCAATGTGAAATTGTTATTTGATATTTTCTAAGAAATTCACCCGAGTTATAAAACAAGCATATAAGAAAAAAGATACCCAAGATTTCTTGGGTATCTTTTTTAAAATAAACGGAAGACATGGGATTCGAACCCACGCACGCTATTACACGCCTACCGCGTTTCCAACACGGCCTCTTAAGCCTCTTGAGTAATCTTCCAATGCTTACTCAAATAGTCTACCATAAAGGCTCTTATCTTGCAATAAAAATTCTGGAAATAAGAAAAATGATAGATTTTGAAAGAAAATGATAAAAAACGCTTGACTTTGAAAGAAAGTGTGATAGAATGAATAGTGTAAACGATAACAGGAGGTGATTCGGTGTTAAAAACAGAACGTAAACAACTGATTTTAGAGGAGTTAAATCAACATCGTGTAGTTTCTCTAGAAAAATTAGTTAGTTTGCTAGAAACGTCAGAATCAACGGTTCGAAGAGACTTGGATGAGTTGGAGGTAGAAAACAAGCTTCGTCGTGTGCATGGTGGAGCAGAATTACCCCATTCCTTGCAGGAAGAAGAAACCATTCAAGAAAAATCTGTCAAAAACCTTCAAGAGAAGAAGTTGTTGGCTCAGAAAGCAGCCTCTCTCATTAAGGAACAAGATGTCATCTTTATCGATGCTGGAACAACAACTGCTTTTTTGATTCATGAATTGGTCAATAAGAATGTTACAGTCGTGACCAATTCGATTCACCATGCCGCTCAGTTGGTTGAAAAGCAGATTCCAACGGTCATGGTTGGAGGAAGTGTCAAGATGGCGACAGATGCTAGCATCGGGGGCGTTGCTCTTAACCAGATTAACCAATTGCACTTTAACCGTGCCTTTATCGGGATGAATGGTGTGGACGATGGCTATTATACGACTCCTGATATGGAGGAGGGAGCTGTGAAGCGTGCTATTTTAGAGAATGCCAAACAGACCTATGTCTTGGTGGATTCGTCTAAAATTGGACAAACTTGCTTTGCTAAGGTAGCACCACTTAAACGAGCTATTGTTATCACAAGTCAAGGGCATGAGCTCTTGCAGGTTATTAAGGAGAAAACGGAGGTAATAGAAGTATGATTTATACAGTCACACTCAATCCATCCATTGACTATATCGTTCGTTTGGACCAAGTCCAAGTCGGTAGTGTCAATCGTATGGATAGTGATGATAAGTTTGCTGGTGGGAAAGGAATCAATGTCAGTCGTGTCTTGAAACGCTTGGATATTCCCAATACAGCAACTGGATTTATCGGAGGTTTTACTGGTAAATTTATCACAGATACTTTGGCTGATGAAGAAATTGAGACACGTTTTGTCCAAGTGGCAGAAGATACTCGTATCAATGTTAAAATCAAAGCAGACCAAGAAACAGAAATCAATGGGACTGGTCCAAATGTGGAACCAGCTCAGCTAGAAGAATTGAAAGCTATTTTATCTAGTCTGACAGCAGAAGATACGGTGGTGTTTGCGGGTTCAAGTGCTAAAAATCTGGGCAATGTCATTTACAAGGATTTGATTGCCTTGACGCGTCAGACGGGTGCGCAAGTGGTTTGTGACTTTGAAGGACAGACCTTAATTGATAGTTTGGACCACCAGCCACTTTTGGTCAAACCAAACAATCATGAACTTGGAGCTATCTTTGGGGTTAAACTTGACAGTTTGGACCAGATTGAGAAATATGCTCGAGAGTTACTGGTTAAGGGTGCTCAAAACGTCATTATCTCTATGGCTGGTGACGGTGCTCTTCTTGTCACATCTGAGGGAGCTTATTTCGCTAAACCAATCAAAGGAACAGTGAAAAATTCAGTCGGAGCTGGTGACTCTATGGTCGCTGGATTTACAGGTGAATTTGTCAAAGCAAAAGACGCAGTAGAAGCCTTCAAATGGGGAGTAGCTTGCGGAACGGCAACCACCTTCTCGGATGACTTGGCAACGGCGGAATTTATTAAAGAAACATATGAAAAAGTTGAGGTAGAAAAAAGATGAAAATTCAAGACCTATTGAGAAAAGATGTTATGTTGCTGGATTTGCAGGCGACTGAAAAAACTGCTGTCATCGAAGAGATGATTAAAAGCTTGGTAGATCACGGTTATGTGACAGATTTTGAAATCTTTAAAGAAGGCATTTTGGCGCGTGAAGCTCTGACTTCTACTGGTTTGGGTGACGGAATCGCAATGCCTCACAGTAAAAATGCTGCTGTCAAAGAAGCGACAGTTCTCTTTGCTAAGTCAAACAAGGGAGTTGACTATGAGAGCTTGGATGGACAAGCAACTGACCTCTTCTTCATGATTGCGGCTCCAGAAGGTGCCAATGATACTCACCTAGCAGCCTTGGCAGAATTGTCTCAATACTTGATGAAAGACGGCTTTGCTGATAAACTTCGTCAAGTAACATCAGCTGATCAAGTTATTGACCTCTTTAACCAAGCTTCAGAAAAAACGGAAGAGGCTGTTCAAGCACCTGCTAATGAATCTGGTGACTTTATCGTTGCTGTTACAGCTTGTACGACAGGTATTGCCCACACTTACATGGCCCAAGAGGCCCTTCAAAAAGTGGCTGCTGAAATAGGTGTTGGAATTAAGGTAGAAACCAACGGTGCTAGCGGTGTTGGAAACCAACTAACTGCTGAAGACATCCGCAAGGCTAAAGCTGTTATCATCGCAGCAGACAAGGCCGTTGAAATGGATCGTTTCGATGGCAAACCATTGATCAATCGTCCAGTTGCTGACGGTATCCGTAAGACAGAAGAGTTGATTAACTTGGCTCTTTCAGGAGATGCGGAAGTCTACCGTGCCGCTAATGGTGCAAAAGCTGCAACAGCCTCTAACGAAAAACAAAGCCTTGGTGGTGCCTTCTACAAACACTTGATGAGTGGTGTATCTCAAATGCTGCCATTTGTTATCGGTGGTGGTATCATGATTGCGCTTGCCTTCTTGATTGATGGTGCTTTGGGTGTGCCAAATGAAAACCTTGGAAATCTTGGTTCTTATCATGAGCTAGCTTCTATGTTCATGAAAATCGGTGGTGCAGCCTTTGGTTTGATGCTTCCAGTCTTTGCAGGTTATGTTGCCTATTCTATTGCTGAAAAACCAGGCTTAGTAGCAGGTTTCGTGGCTGGTGCTATTGCCAAAGAAGGTTTTGCCTTTGGTAAAATTCCTTATGCTGCAGGTGGTGAGGCAACTTCAACTCTTGCAGGTGTCTCATCTGGTTTCCTAGGTGCCCTTGTTGGTGGATTTATCGCAGGTGCCCTGGTTCTTGCTATTAAGAAATATGTCAAAGTTCCACGTTCACTTGAAGGTGCTAAGTCAATCCTTCTATTGCCACTTCTTGGAACAATCTTGACTGGATTTGTCATGCTAGCTGTTAATATCCCGATGGCAGCAATCAACACTGCTATGAATGACTTCCTAGGTGGTCTTGGAGGAGGTTCGGCTGTCCTTCTTGGTATCGTCCTTGGTGGAATGATGGCTGTTGACATGGGTGGACCGGTCAATAAAGCGGCTTATGTCTTTGGTACAGGTACGCTTGCAGCTACTGTTTCTTCAGGTGGTTCTGTGGCTATGGCAGCAGTTATGGCTGGAGGAATGGTGCCACCACTTGCAATCTTTGTCGCAACTCTTCTTTTCAAAGATAAATTTACTAAGGAAGAACGCAACTCAGGTTTGACAAACATCATCATGGGCTTGTCATTTATCACTGAGGGAGCGATTCCATTTGGTGCCGCTGACCCAGCTCGTGCTATTCCAAGCTTCATTCTTGGTTCAGCAGTAGCAGGTGGCCTCGTTGGTCTTACTGGTATCAAACTCATGGCACCACACGGAGGAATCTTCGTGATTGCCCTTACTTCAAATGCTCTTCTTTACCTCGTTTCTGTCCTGGTAGGAGCAATCGTAAGTGGTGTGGTATATGGTTACCTACGTAAACCCCAAGCATAAAAAATAGATATAAAATGAAAAGATTGGACCGTTTGGTGCAGTCTTTTTCTCTTTCCGAAATGTTTGTGAAATATGGTATAATAGAAGAATGGCAAACAAGAATACAAGTAAAACAAGACGGAGACCGTCTAAAGCAGAACTCGAGAGAAAAGAAGCGATCCAACGAATGTTGATTTCGTTGGGAATCGCGATTTTATTGATTTTCGCAGCCTTCAAATTAGGGGCTGCAGGTATAACCCTTTACAATTTAATTCGCTTGCTGGTGGGGAGCCTAGCTTATCTAGCAATATTTGGCCTCTTGTTCTATCTCTTCTTTTTCAAGTGGATACGAAAACAGGAAGGACTCTTATCTGGCTTTTTCATCATATTTGCAGGCTTGCTCCTGATTTTTGAGGCCTACTTGGTTTGGAAATATGGTTTGGATAAGTCCGTTCTAAAAGGAACCATGGCTCAGGTTGTGACGGATTTGACTGGTTTTCGAACGACCAGTTTTGCTGGTGGAGGCTTGATTGGTGTCGCTCTTTATATTCCAACCGCCTTTCTCTTTTCAAATATCGGCACTTACTTTATTGGTTCTA
Source organism: Streptococcus sp. 3167 (assembly GCF_013277175.1). Taxonomy (NCBI): domain Bacteria; kingdom Bacillati; phylum Bacillota; class Bacilli; order Lactobacillales; family Streptococcaceae; genus Streptococcus; species Streptococcus sp. 3167. The sequence goes on from NZ_VMML01000027.1 coordinate 60,859, forward strand.
TCTTGATTTTAGTGGGTGCCCTCCTAGTCAGTCCTTGGTCTGTTTATGATATTGCTGAATTTTTCAGTCGAGGATTTGCCAAATGGTGGGAAGGGCATGAGCGTCGAAAAGAGGAACGCTTTGTCAAACAAGAAGAAAAAGCTCGCCAAAAGGATGAGAAAGAGGCTAGATTAGAACAAGAAGAGACCGAAAAAGCCTTACTCGATTTGCCTCCTGTTGATATGGAAACGGGTGAAATTCTGACAGCAGATGTTGTACTTGACGTTCCACCTATACCTGAAGAAGACTGGGTGGAACCAGAAATCATCCTGCCTCAAGCCGAACTTGAATTCCCTGAGCAGGAAGATGGCTCTGATGACGAAGATGTTCAGGTCGATTTTTCAGCCAGGGAGGCTCTTGAATACAAACTTCCAAGCTTACAACTCTTTGCCCCAGATAAACCAAAGGACCAGTCTAAAGAGAAGAAAATCGTCCGAGAAAACATCAAAATCCTAGAAGAAACCTTTGCTAGCTTTGGTATCAAGGTAACGGTTGAACGGGCTGAAATTGGGCCATCAGTGACCAAGTATGAAGTCAAGCCTGCAGTGGGTGTAAGGGTCAACCGCATTTCCAATCTAGCAGATGACCTCGCTCTAGCCTTGGCGGCCAAGGATGTCCGAATCGAAGCACCTATCCCAGGGAAATCTTTAGTGGGAATTGAGGTACCTAACTCTGAGATTGCGACAGTTTCTTTCCGCGAACTATGGGAACAATCTCAAACGAAAGCAGAAAATCTCTTGGAAATTCCTCTAGGAAAGGCGGTTAATGGCACCGCAAGAGCTTTTGACCTTTCTAAAATGCCCCACTTGCTCGTCGCAGGTTCAACGGGTTCAGGGAAGTCAGTAGCAGTTAACGGCATTATTGCTAGCATTCTGATGAAAGCAAGACCCGACCAGGTCAAGTTTATGATGGTGGATCCCAAGATGGTTGAGTTGTCTGTTTACAATGATATTCCCCACCTCTTGATTCCAGTCGTGACCAATCCACGCAAGGCCAGCAAGGCCCTGCAAAAGGTTGTGGATGAGATGGAAAACCGCTATGAACTCTTTGCCAAGGTGGGAGTTCGTAATATTGCAGGCTTTAATGCCAAGGTAGAAGAGTTTAATGCTCAGTCTGAGTACAAGCAGATTCCACTACCACTTATTGTTGTGATTGTGGATGAGTTGGCTGACCTCATGATGGTAGCAAGCAAGGAAGTGGAAGATGCTATCATCCGTCTAGGACAGAAGGCGCGGGCTGCAGGTATCCACATGATTCTTGCAACCCAGCGTCCATCCGTTGATGTCATCTCTGGTCTGATCAAGGCTAATGTCCCATCTCGTGTAGCATTTGCGGTTTCATCAGGAACAGACTCCCGTACGATTTTGGATGAAAATGGAGCAGAAAAACTTCTTGGTCGAGGAGACATGCTCTTTAAACCGATTGATGAAAATCATCCAGTTCGTCTCCAAGGCTCCTTTATCTCGGATGACGATGTTGAGCGCATTGTGAACTTCATCAAGGCTCAGGCAGATGCGGACTACGATGATAGTTTTGAACCAGGTGAGGTTTCTGAAAACGACGGTGAATTTTCAGATGGTGAATCTGGTGGTGACCCGCTCTTTGAAGAAGCCAAGGCTTTGGTAATCGAAACTCAGAAAGCCAGTGCATCTATGATTCAGCGTCGTTTGTCAGTTGGATTTAACCGTGCGACCCGTCTCATGGAAGAGCTTGAGATGGCAGGTGTCATCGGTCCAGCTGAAGGTACCAAGCCAAGAAAAGTATTGGAACAATAAAAAAATAGCTTCTTTCCAAGTTTGGAGGGAGCTATTTTATTGGCTATTGATTACTTTTATACTCTTCGAAAATCTCTTCAAACCACGTCAGCTTCGCCTTACCGTATATATGNNACAGTGTTTTGAGCAGCTTACGGCTAGCTTCCTAGTTTGTTCTTTGATTTTCATTGAGTATTATTTTCTGAAGTTGGAGTATTGGACTGTTTTTCATTATCAGCGGCAGGTTTACTTGGAGTAGGAGCAGGAGTAGAAGAATCCTGAGTTGCTGTTTTCTGCTCTTCTTTTTTCTCTTCCTTGCCGCTAGATTTTGGCGTTTCCTCTTGTTGTTTTTTTTTCTTGACTAGTATTATTTTCCTTATTGGGACTAGTATTTTCCTGAGGGGATTCCTTTTGAATTTCTTTGACAATGGTTGTCGTCGGTGTTGTCGTCGGTTCTTTTTTGGTATTTTTATTATTATCCAAGGCATTCATAATCGTGATAGTCGCAGTAATCAAGCCGAGGATACTAGCGATAGTAGTAATGGTTTTTTGAAAAACAGTAAAGCCTTTTTTGATATGTTCTGTTTTTGGTTTTGAAGTTCTACGATAGTTAGACATACATTCTCTCCTTTGATTAAAATTTATTATACCGCATTTCTTTAAAAAAAATCTTAAAAAAAGAGGAATTGCCCTTTCTTGTCGCAGGCTCCGTTTCATGATACAATAGAAGGAGTGATTTTAGAAAGCGTGAGAAAACATGATTTACTTTGATAATTCGGCGACGACCAAGCCTTATCCTGAAGCCCTTGAAACCTATATGCAGGTGACTTCAAAAATTTTAGGAAATCCATCTAGTCTCCATCGTTTGGGAGACCAGGCAACACGAATCTTAGATGCTTCTCGCCAACAGATTGCAGATTTAATCGGTAAGAAAAGTGATGAAATCTTCTTTACATCTGGTGGGACAGAAGGAGATAACTGGGTCATCAAGGGAGTAGCATTTGAAAAAGCCCAGTTTGGCAAGCACATCATCGTATCAGCCATTGAACATCCGGCAGTTAAGGAATCGGCTCTCTGGCTGAAAAGTCAAGGATTTGAAGTGGATTTTGCTCCAGTTGATGAGAAAGGATTTGTGGACGTCGAGGCCCTAGCAGTTTTGATACGACCTGATACAATCCTCGTTTCCATCATGGCTGTGAACAATGAAATAGGCTCTATCCAACCTATTGAGGCTATTTCAAAACTATTGGCAGACAAGCCAACTATTACTTTCCACGTTGATGCGGTTCAGGCACTTGCTAAGATTACAACTGAAAAATATCTGACAGAACGAGTGGATTTCGCGACTTTCTCTGGTCACAAGTTCCACGGAGTTCGTGGTGTTGGTTTTGTCTATATCAAGTCTGGTAAGAAAATTACGCCACTGTTGACTGGTGGAGGTCAGGAGCGTGATTACCGTTCGACAACTGAAAATGTGGCAGGGATTGCAGCGACAGCCAAGGCTCTCCGTTTATCTATGGAAAAGCTAGATACCTTTAGGAGCAAGACTGGGCAGATGAAGGCAGTGATTCGTCAAGCCCTTCTGGACTATCCAGATATTTTTGTCTTTTCAGATGAGGAAGACTTTGCCCCTCATATCCTGACTTTTGGAATCAAGGGTGTTCGTGGTGAAGTCATCGTTCACGCTTTTGAAGACTATGATATTTTTATCTCAACGACCTCTGCTTGTTCGTCCAAGGCTGGGAAACCTGCAGGAACTCTGATTGCCATAGGAGTAGATAAAGATAAGGCCCAGTCAGCTGTGCGTCTTAGCCTAGACCTTGAAAATGATATGAGTCAGGTCGATCAGTTTTTGACCAAGCTAAAATTAATTTACAACCAAACTAGAAAAGTAAGATAGGAGCATTTATGCAGTATTCAGAAATTATGATTCGCTACGGTGAGCTGTCAACCAAAGGCAAAAACCGTATGCGTTTCATCAATAAACTTCGCAATAATATTTCAGACGTTTTGTCTATCTATCCCCAAGTTAAGGTAAGGGCAGATCGTGACCGTGCCCATGCTTACCTCAATGGAGCTGATTACACAGCAGTAGCAGAATCACTCAAGCAAGTCTTCGGGATTCAAAATTTTTCTCCAGTATATAAGGTTGAAAAATCTGTAGAAGTTTTGAAGTCTTCTGTCCAAGAGATTATGCAGGACATCTACAAGGAAGGCATGACCTTTAAAATCTCTAGCAAGCGTAGCGACCACAACTTTGAACTTGACAGTCGTGAACTCAATCAAACGCTTGGAGGAGCTGTTTTCGAAGCAATTCCAAACGTACAAGCTCAAATGAAAAGTCCTGATATCAATCTCCAAGTGGAGATTCGAGAAGAGGCAGCCTACCTTTCTTATGAAACCATTCGTGGGGCTGGTGGTTTGCCAGTTGGAACTTCAGGTAAAGGGATGCTTATGTTGTCGGGAGGGATTGATTCACCTGTAGCTGGTTATCTAGCGCTTAAGCGTGGGGTAGATATTGAGGCAGTTCACTTTGCCAGCCCACCTTACACCAGTCCTGGAGCCCTTAAAAAAGCCCAAGATTTGACTCGTAAATTGACTAAGTTTGGGGGCAATATCCAGTTTATCGAAGTTCCTTTTACAGAGATTCAAGAGGAAATCAAGGCTAAAGCGCCAGAAGCTTACTTGATGACTCTAACTCGTCGCTTTATGATGCGGATTACCGATCGTATTCGTGAGGTACGAAATGGTTTGGTTATCATCAATGGGGAAAGTCTAGGTCAAGTAGCCAGTCAAACCCTCGAAAGCATGCAGGCTATTAACGCTGTGACCAACACTCCCATCATTCGTCCTGTGGTTACCATGGACAAGTTGGAAATCATCGATATTGCACAAGAAATTGATACCTTTGACATTTCAATCCAGCCTTTTGAAGACTGTTGTACCATTTTTGCACCAGATCGTCCAAAAACAAATCCTAAGATTAAGAATGCAGAGCAGTATGAAGCACGTATGGATGTTGAAGATTTGGTTGAGCGAGCAGTTGCTGGAATCATGATTACTGAGATTACACCTCAAGCTGAAAAAGATGAAGTTGATGACTTGATTGACAATCTGCTCTAATCAGAAAACGCAAAAGAATAGCGAAAATCAGGAAATAAAGTTAGTTTTTTCTCTAAAAAATAGGTAAAAAACTAACTTTTTTTCTATTTTTATGATATAATGAGATAAAATTTTGAATATAGAGAGTTTTCTGACAATGAATCAATCCTATTTTTATCTAAAAATGAAAGAACACAAACTCAAGGTTCCTTATACAGGTAAGGAGCGCCGTGTGCGTGTTCTTCTGCCTAAAGATTATGAGAAAGACACGAATCGTTCCTATCCTGTTGTTTACTTTCATGACGGGCAAAATGTTTTTTATAGCAAGGAGTCTTTCATTGGTCATTCATGGAAGATTATCCCAGCTATCAAACGAAATCCCGATATCAGTCGCATGATTGTCGTTGCTATTGACAATGATGGTATGGGGCGGATGAATGAGTATGCGGCTTGGAAGTTCCAAGAATCTCCCATCCCAGGGCAGCAGTTTGGTGGTAAGGGTGTGGAGTATGCTGAGTTTGTCATGGAGGTGGTCAAGCCTTTTATCGATGAGACCTATCGTACAAAAGCAGACCGCCAGCATACGGCTATGATTGGTTCCTCACTAGGAGGCAATATTACCCAGTTTATCGGTTTGGAATACCAAGACCAAATTGGTTGCTTGGGCGTCTTTTCATCTGCCAACTGGCTCCACCAAGAAGCCTTTAACCGCTATATCGAGCGTCAGCAACTATCGCCTGACCAGCGCCTCTTCATCTATGTGGGAACGGAAGAAGCGGATGATACAGACAAGACCTTGATGGCTGGCAATATCAAACAAGCCTATATCGACTCGTCGCTTCGGTATTACCATGATTTGATAGCAGGTGGGGTACACTTAGATAATCTGGTCTTAAAAGTTCAGTCTGGTGCCATCCATAGTGAAATCCCTTGGTCGGAGAATTTACCAGACTGTCTGAGATTTTTTGCAGAGAAATGGTAAGTTAGAAAAGGAGAAAGCCAATGCATATTGAAAACCTTAGCCACTGGAGTGGCCATCTCAACCGTGAAATGTACCTCAATCGTTATGGATATGCTGGAATTCCAGTTGTGGTCTTTGCTTCATCAGGTGGCAGTCACAATGAATACTATGATTTTGGCATGATTGACGCCTGTGCTTCCTTTATCGAGGAAGGCCGTGTCCAGTTCTTTACCCTATCCAGTGTGGACAGTGAGAGCTGGTTGGCTACTTGGAAAAATGGTCACGACCAAGCGGAAATGCACCGTGCCTACGAACGTTATGTGATTGAGGAGGCCATTCCTTTTATCAAGCATAAGACAGGTTGGTTTGATGGCATGATGACGACAGGTTGCTCCATGGGCGCCTATCATGCACTCAATTTCTTCCTCCAGCATCCAGATGTCTTTACCAAAGTGATTGCTCTTAGTGGTGTTTACGATGCACGTTTCTTTGTCGGCGATTACTACAACGATGATGCTATTTATCAAAACTCGCCAGTAGATTATATTTGGAATCAGAACGACAGCTGGTTTATTGACCGTTACCGTCAGGCAGAGATTGTGCTTTGTACGGGGCTTGGTGCTTGGGAACAAGACGGTCTACCGTCTTTCTACAAGCTCAAAGAAGCCTTTGAGCAGAAACAAATTCCAGCCTGGTTTGCTGAATGGGGACATGATGTCGCTCACGACTGGGAATGGTGGCGCAAACAAATGCCTTATTTCCTTGGAAATCTCTATTTATAAAAGGAGTTACCTATGAATTACCTTGTTATTTCTCCCTACTATCCGCAAAATTTTCAACAGTTTACAATTGAGCTAGTTAATAAAGGCATCACAGTCTTGGGAATTGGCCAAGAACCTTACGAGCAATTGGATGAACCTTTACGCAATAGCCTGACCGAGTATTTCCGTGTAGATAACCTTGAGAACATAGATGAAGTCAAACGTGCAGCTGCTTTTCTCTTTTATAAACATGGCCCTATCGACCGCATCGAATCTCATAATGAATACTGGCTTGAGCTAGACGCAGCACTCAGGGAGCAATTCAATGCTTTTGGTGCCAAACCAGAGGATCTAAAAAAGACGAAATTTAAATCTGAAATGAAGAAACTTTTCAAAAAAGCAGGTGTTCCTGTGGTACCTGGAGCTGTTATCAAGACGGAAGCAGATGTTGATCAAGCAGTGAAAGAAATAGGCCTTCCAATGATTGCCAAACCTGATAATGGAGTGGGAGCAGCCGCAACCTTTAAACTGGAAAGCCAGGAAGATGTGAACCATTTCAAACAAGAATGGAATCACGCAACCAGTTATTTCTTTGAAAAATTTGTCACTTCCAGCGAAATCTGTACCTTTGACGGGCTCGTGGACAAGGATGGAAAGATTGTTTTCTCAACAACCTTTGACTACGCCTATACACCGCTTGATCTCATGATTTATAAGATGGACAATTCCTACTATGTGCTCAAGGATATGGTTCCCAAACTACGCAAGTATGGAGAAGCGATTGTCAAAGAATTTGGTATGAAAGAACGGTTCTTCCATATTGAGTTCTTCCGTGAGGGGGACGATTACATTGCCATTGAGTACAATAACCGTCCTGCAGGTGGTTTCACCATTGATGTTTATAACTTTGCTCATTCCTTGGACCTCTATCGTGGCTATGCAGCTATTGTCGCAGGAGAAGAGTTTCCAGCGTCAGACTTTGAAGCTCAATATTGTTTAGCTACATCCCGTCGTGCAAATGCTCACTATGTTTATTCTGAGGAGGACTTGCTTGCCAAATATAGCCAGCAGTTCAAGGTTAAAAAAATCATGCCAGCTGCCTTTGCGGAACTGCAAGGAGATTACCTGTATATGTTGACAACTCCGAGTCGACAAGAAATGGATCAGATGATTAAGGACTTTGGTCAGCGTCAGGCTTAAGAGACTATCGGATTAAGGAAATTCACTCCCTTAATCCTTTTGTTTTGTCTGATAAAAAATAAGAGCATCCTAACAAGGTAGCTATCATAGAACTTGTTCGATAACTATTTGAAGCAGGATTAGGTGGATAGAAATTGAATTTTAACATTTCAATTTAGTCATAGTATTGTGCTTTCGTATCCTTAAATCAGCTAAAAGGATCCATGACGACACCTATATGATATAGTTTTCAAGATACCAAACAAGTCTATTAATACTCAATGAAAAT